>JAIVXD010000038.1:0-11596 GCA_048636195.1 Anaerolineales bacterium | reverse complement strand
GTGGATCGTCATCTCTTAAATACGGGAGCAAAATCTTTTTTCGCCGGAGTAGGTCTTTAGATATTTCCGCAAATATCTCGTCTTCTTTATGGAGAGCCGCTTTTGCAATTTGTTGGCCGAAAGGATTGATAATCTCGCTACCTCCCCAAAAATTGAATGAATGTTCCTGTGGCGGTTGATCGGAGTCGTCTACTGAGATCAATTCGGCAGTTTCAGCAGCAAGTACGGACCTCTTCTCCTCCCATTCTTCTACCCCAACGCGATTGGCACAGATGTTATAAATACCAAAAATGCGGGAATAAAACGTATTAATGATTCCCCAGCTCTCAATGCCATAGGTCATTACAAATTAATACAGCTATTGTAAAGTCATTGAGCCTAAAGACAGGGATTTGCTTTCCATGGGAAAAGTACTTCCGCTCTTCAAACACGCCATAGTTGGGCAGGTTTAACTTGCGATAGGCGAACAGGATTTCTCCGTCCACTGCCACAAGGGCTGAGTTGTAGAAATTCATTGATTGTGATTCTTCAATAAATCCCACAACAGCAGCGGTCCCTTTTGTAGCAGATGCAAGCTGTTTGATCTCCTTAGAATCCATCTTTAGTGCCATTTTGTGATACTTCTGCCCGACAAAATATCCTGTCAATGCAAGTTCGGGGAAAACAATTAGCTGGGCACCCTTTTCCCGGCCTTGATGGATTTTGCCGATAACATCTTCCAGGTTGGCCTTAAGATCCAGCAGGACTGGACTCGTCTGATAAACAGCAACTTTCATTTTTCACTGGCTCCTTTCCTCAGGATCGAATCTGTATCATATGTCTGTATGCTATACATTTTGCAAGTGGAGAATAATGTTATTGTATTTCAAACGCATTTTGTTTATATAGCAGATCAGTTGCAACTTTTCATGACCAAACTGCAACAAAAAAATAGTGTTTTATTATAGCCGCCTTAACGAAAATCACTACTAATATCTCTATTCCGTTAAAACAAATTTTATCAGGCACTTCATGGCATTTTTGGGACATATTCTGGATGTAGACCTGAGCACAGGGAAATGGTCCCTCTCTCCTTACCCAACAGAGTTGATCTGGAAAATACTGGGAGGCCGGGGGTTCAATGCCTGGTTCCTCTATCAAAACATCCCGGCAGGAACGGATCCCATGGGCCCCAATAACATCCTTACATTTTCCTGCGGAGTGCTTACAGGTACGGCTGCCCCTGCTTCTTCCAGACTTCACATCGGCGCCCTGTCGCCTCTCACTGGCCTTCTTGGAAGCTCTAACGTTGGCGGTGATTTTGGCGCCAAACTCCGGTCCGCCGGTATTCAATCCTTGATCATAAGGGGCCGTGCCTCAAAACCTGTCTACCTTTTACTTGATGGGGATAGGGTCAAGATTTTAGATGCCAAAGCTCTCTGGGGAATGGACACCTGGAAAACCCATGAAAGCATTAAAAATGAGCTTGGAGACCAAAAACCGGCGATTGTAACAATCGGTCCTGGTGGAGAAAATATCGCCCACTTTGCCTGCATTATGTCTGGCCGGGATCATGCTGCCGGCCGAACGGGCATGGGCGCCGTCATGGGATCAAAGAACCTTAAGGCCATCGTAATAAAAGGTGATAAGAAAACAGCAAGATCCGCCTCCACACGCAACGGCCATGACTCCATTAAGCGTTACTTAAAGCAGATCAAAAGTTCCCCGGAATTCGCAACTGTTACAAAATATGGTGGTGCCGGTTATATTAAATGGGCCGATGACATGGGCATTCTGGCCACACGCAATTACCGGGAGAATCACTTTGAAGGGGTGGATCGACTGGACGGGAGACGTTTGGAAAAATACGTAACCCGATCACGGGGTTGCCGTGGCTGTCCGGTCCACTGCAAGGCGGAGCTTGAATTTACCAATGGAAGATTTAAGGGGACCAATGGCATCCGACCTGAATTCGAACCCATGATATCTCTGGGTTCCAAGTGCGGGCTGAGTGATCTTGAGGAAGTTGTATTCCTTGACAATCTTTGCTCCCGGCTGGGCCTCGACAACATTTCCGCAGGGAGTGCCATTGCTTTTGCCATGGACCTCTGGGACCGGGGAATCCTCACGTTGGAAGACACAGGCGGTATAGAACTTACCTGGGGAAATAGTGAGGCCATGGAAACCCTTATACGGCAAATGGCATATCGGGAAGGGTTGGGGGCTATTCTGTGTCAGGGAATCCGCAGGGCAGCCCAAATCTTTGGCCGGGGTTCCGAACGATTTGCACCGCATGTTAAAGGACTGGAACTGCCGGGCTATCATCCTTATGAAATCATGGGGACGGCATTAGGATATGCCATCTCAAACCGCGGAGGGGATTTCAACGATATATATGCGACGCTGGAATATAGGTGGTCATCGGAAAAGGCAACAAAGGAGTTTGAAACGCCAATGGCCGGAGATATTCGTGCTATCCATGGGAAAGCCCCATTGGTGAAACGGGCCATGATAGTGACTATTGTGCTGGATTGCCTGGGTCTGTGTAAAGTGCCCGCCCTGTGTCTTATTGGCGCTTTTGACCTTGAAGGGGAGGCCGCACTGACCACTGATTTGACCGGGTGGTCTGTGGATGCAAAGATGCTTTTTGCAATTGGCGAGAGGATAGCCACCCTTGAAAGGCTCTTCAACTATAAACATGGGAAAGGCCGTTCTGAAGATCGTCTCCCGGATATGTTTTTTGAAAAGGAATACACTCCCGGAGAAGAACCGTCTCAGCCGGCTATGTGGATAGAACCCATGAAACAGGCGTTTTACAAAATCATGGGATGGGACGAGCAGGGATGGCCTAAAGAAGAGAGGCTGAAAGATCTGGGGCTTTGGGAGGATATCGAGCGGTTAAAGAATCGCAGAAGAGCGAGCTGAAAAAAGAAAGGTATCACAACTATGAACGAACAATCTATGAGACCGGCTTTGCTTTTTCTTTCCAAGGAAGATAAAGACAAAATTCACCAGGCTGCACTTCAAGTCCTGGCTGATATCGGAATGCAGATCCAGCACGAAGATGCCCTAACCCTCTTGAAGAGTGCAGGCTGTTCAGTGAAGGAGAATAATATTGTCCAGATTCCAGACACACTTGTTGAGAAGGCTGTCGAGAGCGCTCCTAACAATATCCCTGTCTATGATAGAGAGGGAAATATCGCCATGGAACCCGGCGGATATCGTTCCTATTTTGGTACGGGTTCCGACCTTATCTACTCGCTGGATTCGGAGAAAATGGAACGACATCAATGTATCCTCAATGACGTTTGCAAAGCTGCTCTCGTTTGTGATGCGCTCTCAAATATTGATTTCATTATGTCCTGCGCATACCCTTCTGACATTCCGCCTCACCGGGCCAATCTTGCAAGCTTTCAGGCCATGGCCGAAAATTCAATAAAGCCTATTGTCTGCACGGCCGAATGTCGTGATGACCTGAGTGAAATGTGGGAAATTGCCAGCATCCTCAGGGACGGCGAAGAGCAGTTGCGTTCCAATCCCTACTTCATCCATTACGCCCAACCTATCAGTCCCCTTAAACATCCTTTTCACAGCCTGGATAAACTTCTTTTCTGCGCTGAAAAGCATATTCCGGCTATTTATTCGCCAGCCCCTATTTCCGGATCCACCGCACCTATGACCCTTGCAGGTCATGTGACTCAGGGACTGGCAGAATGTTTTTGCGGATTGGTGATTCACCAGCTAAGAGCTGAAGGCGCACCGTTTCTCATGGGCATGGGGGCTGCCGTGCTGGATATGGCCACCAGTCAGTGTTCTTACAACGCGCCGGAATACTATCTCGCCTATATGGCCATGATAGAGATGAGCCATTACTATGATCTTCCCAGTTGGGGATATGCAGGAACAAGCGATTCCCAGATTCCAGACGGACAGGCCACCTTTGAAGCTGGCCTCCTCACCTTCCTATCAGCATTCTCAGGGGCCAATCTCAACCACGATGTGGGTTACCTTGATTTTGGCAGAACAGCAAGCCTCGATATGGTTGTAATTTGCGATGAAATCATCGATCAGATCCGACGCATGAAAAGAGGAATTCCAGTCAATGATGATATGCTGGCATTAGATGCCATCCGTGAAGTGGGCCCGGAAGGGCACTTTCTTACCCATGACCATACGCTGAAACACCTTCGTTCTACACAGTGGCGACCTAAACTACTCTACCGTGTGGGGCATGATAAATGGGAAGAAACGGGAACTCCAAGCCTTCTGGACCGGGCTAGAAAACGCCTCCATGAAATCATGGAAAATCACCGGCCGGTAGCAATTCCCAAAGAAAAGGCGCAAGCGATCCAGAGCCTGGTAGATCAATTTGGAAAATAGGCGAAAGGGATCATAATTACCCTATTGATGCGGAGCATCAGTCAATCCGGCACACAGGGATGCTACCCACTTAAATGCACCACCGAATCCAACCGAGATAGATCTTCTAATGGAATATGACAGAGTATCCGATGACCGGTTTCCGTGCTCCTCCAAGGGGGAACCTCTGTTTCGCAGATTTTACCGCCATCCGGAAGCAGCTCATTTCGCCGGGGACATCGGGTGTGAAAGCGGCACCCTGAAGGCGGGTTGAGGGCGCTTGGAACGTTACCACTGAGGCGAATCTGTCTCTGCTCCGCCTCAGGGTCGGGGATGGGCACTGCTGAAAGCAATGCCTCGGTGTAAGGATGGTAAGGCGGTGCATAGATTACTTCAGCCGGACCGATTTCGACAATTTGCCCAAGGTACATGACAGCAATGTCGTCGGAGAAAAAGCGAACCACGCTTAGATCGTGGGCAATGAAAATCATGGACGAGCCATATATCTCCTGGATCTCCAGCAGAAGGTTAATGACCGCGGCCTGGACCGAGACATCCAGCGCGGACACTGGCTCGTCACAGATGATAAGGTCGGGGCGGCTCGCGAGCGCCCGGGCGATACCAACACGCTGCTTTTCTCCTCCACTTAATTGTCGGGGCAGGCGATCATAGTAAAAGTCATCAAGACGTACAGCTTTGAGGAGCCGAATAACTTCATTTTTTACTTGGTTTTTAGGCACGGTCTTGAATTTTCTGATTGGTCGGGCAATCTGCATGCCAATGGAGTAGGTCGGGTTGAGGGTGGAGTCCGGATTCTGGAAGACCATCTGCATCTCCCGAATAAGTGCTGTATCACGCTCAGAGACGGACTGGGTAATGTCTATCCCCAAAAATTCCACGCTGCCATCGGTGATCGGCTCCAGACCAATGAGTCCCTTGGCCAGGGTAGATTTTCCGCAACCAGACTCACCAACAATGCCAAGGGTGCGACCTTTTGAAAGCCTCACGCTTACGTCGTCCACGGCTTTGACAATTTTTTTTTCACCCAGGCCAAACAAGCTCACTACTGAGTTTGATTCCTGGGGATAATAGATCTTAAGCTCCTTAAAGCTGAGCAGGGAATCCCCTCGGGTTTCCTTCTGCACCAAGCCCTCATCTTTTGCACCCCCTGGTCGCCTTCTCACGGTTCGAGGCCTGCTGTCAATTTCCTGCGCGTAGATGCAGCGAGCAACATGCTCCTGAGTGATTTTCTCAAATTTCGGCCATGCCTCACGGCACCTTTCCGTAACATAGTTGCATCTGGGTGCAAAAATACACTCGTCCCGCGGTCGTTCCGCCGGAGGAGGCACCCGGCCCCGTATGGGATGGAGCACACAATCGGCTTTGGTATCCCCGAGTCGAGGTATGGAGGCCAACAACCCCATCGTGTAAGGGTGGCACGGCCTTCGGAAGACCTGCTCCACAGGCCCCTTCTCCACAATTTGACCCGCGTACATCACACAAAGGTGATCGCTCACCCGGGCCACCACGCCCAGGTTGTGGGTAATGAAAATATTGGCGGCTCGAAAATCTTTTTTCAGTTCCTCGATAAGATCTAACACTGCTGCCTCAACGGTAACATCCAGAGCGGTTGTCGGTTCATCCATGATCAACAGGGCCGGATTATTCAACATTGCCATGGCAATAACTACCCGCTGTTGTTGACCTCCTGAAATTTGGTGAGGGTATCGGATCATGACATTTTCGGGATCTGGCATGTTAACCCGCTTTAGCATTTGAATGGAGCGATCCCATGCCTCATCCTCCGAGATCTGCTGGTGGCACGTCAAAACCTCGGCAAGTTGTTCGCCAAGTCGCACCGAGGGATTAAGAGCCTGCATGGGATCCTGGTATACCATAGCTATCCTATCACCCCGGAGTCTCTTGAGTTCCGCCTCTGATCGGCCAATCAATTCTTTTCCTTGAAAACAGACACTTCCATCCACAACCCTGCCATTGGGGCCGAGGAAATTGACAATTCCGAAGGCAATCGTACTCTTGCCGCATCCTGACTCTCCCACAAGCCCAACAGTCTCGCCCTCCCTGACCTGGAAGGAAACATTCCGTACGGCTTCCACGTCTCCCTTACGCGTTTCATAGGCAATGGTGAGATGATCTACTTCGAGGACTGAGGCCGGATTTGTATGGTTGGATTTGTTCATATGTTTGCTCTTTCTCTATTGATATCGCATCGACTCCTCGCGCAAACCATCGGCCAGCAGGTTTAATCCCACCACCAGTGAAGCGATGGCCACAGAAGGCCATAATGCGGCCCACGGACTACCAGCCAGGATAAATTCTTGCCCCTTGGCCACCATACTTCCCCAATCCGGTGACGGTGGTGGTAGGCCCAATCCCAGAAATCCTAATGTCCCCATAGCGAAAATGGCATAGCCGACACGCAGCATGGCATCCACGATGATGGGTCCGCGCGCATTGGGCAGTATTTCAACGAACATGATATACCAGGCGCTTTCTCCGCGGGTTTCGGAAGCCCTGATGTACTCCCGGGTACGGATGTCCAGGGTAAGACTGCGAACCAAGCGGGCAATGCCAGGTGTTCCCACAATGGTGATGGCAATGACCACGTTCAAGGCAGATGCACCCAACGCCGTCATAATAATCAGGTAGAGAAGAATGATGGGAACGGCCATCATGGCGTCCAGGAGGCGCATGACGATCTCATCGATCCACCCTCCATAGTACCCGCTGACAAGGCCCAGTGTCATCCCTACAATCAGCGCCGCGAACACCCCCCAGAGGGCTGTCCCCCCGGGGATCCATAATTTTTCCGATATCGGCAGGACCAACAGAACGATGCGAGCGCCATAAATGAGTCGGGACCAGAGATCGCGACCCAGTTCATCTGTACCCAGGAAGTGTGCGCTGGAAGGACCCTGATTGGGAGCCTTCCAGTCCTGCTCCAAAGACGTGTATGGTGTCAGAAGCGGGGCAAAGGCAGCCACAGTCAACCAAAAAAGTACAATTATAAGACCAATGGTTGCAGTTCTGGACGCAAATATAATGGAAGTGCCTTCCCACATACGCCTGAGGCGCCCGGTTCTTATTTCCACTCTGCTAAGATCTGTAGCTTCCTCACCGACCGTCATGTTTACCCCTTAACTATACTCACTACTCCTTTAAACATCCGCCCAGTCCTCAGGTTTTGACTATGAACTCTGCCGTTCTTCATAATATAGCAGTAGCAGGTCACATATAACGAATACGTGGATTCAAGAATGTGTAAATAATATCAGCGATGAGCTGAGTGCCCACAGCCACAATAACCAGTATCATTGCTCCTGCCTCTAATGCATTGATATCCTTGTAAAGTGCGGACTCCAGCAGATATTTTCCCAAACCCGGATAGCCAAAGACCACCTCGACGATCACGATTCCACCCATCAGCCAGTTGACATGAAGCATGATCACCGTGATAGGCGCCATCAAGGCGTTTCTGACCGCGTGCTTAAGGACGATCCGCCAGTATGGCAAACCCTTGAGAAAGGCAGTGCGGATATACGGAGACCGCATTACCTCGACCATGCTCGCTCTGGTAATTCGAAGTACATACCCCAGTTCAATGAGTGTCAAGGTCAACACGGGAAGCACGAGCATATCCGGTCTTTCCCACGGGGCTTTTTCACCGAACACCGTAGCGCCAGGGACAAGACCCAGCCATACGCCGAATATAAGGATGAGGAAGATGCCAGTGACAAACTCCGGGATCACTGAAAACATCATGCCACCAATAGAGAGAATTCGATCCCGAATTCCCCCTTCCTTCAATCCCGCGATCACACCGAAGAACAGTGCAAGGGGCATGACAATGACAAAGGCGATTCCGGCCAAAACCATGGAATTGCGCAGCCGTATGAAGAGGCTCTTGGCCACCGGACGTCCCGTTCGAAGCGAGAGACCAGGATCCCCTCGAATGAATCCCTTTTTGAGTGGTATGTATTCCACGGGGCCGCCGGTAGTCTCCATCCAGCCGGTACCCACGACGAAAGTCCAGATCTTCTTATCACTTCCCTTTTCTAACCTGACCACATGGTTCTGGGTGGCGACCCCCCAGAAACTGCTAACCCCGTCCTTGTCTTTCTGCCACCTTTCATTATTCGTATACTCAGTGGCGGTGCCGTCCGCGAACCGCACAATGGCAATCAGGTCTTCCCCCTGGAGCTTCCATCGGATAAGGGCACCGTCTTCCCTTACAGCCCACCACTCCTCAAAATCCTTTTCTGTGGTGATCCGTTTCAGTGGCAGACCCACCTTCCGCGATGCATGCCAGTCACTTCCTATGAGCCAGTATAGGTAACGAATGTAAACAGGCTTATCCAGGCCCATTTGGGCCAGAAAAGAGGCTTCCTGCTCGGGCGTGACAAAGGCGCCGAGAACATTCCGTGCCACATTGCCCGGTGAGGCCTCGGTAATCAGAAAAACGGCCATTGATACGAGTACCATGGTGAGCAAGAGCAAAAAAACCCGCCGTACGATAAACTTTGCCATGGCTAATCTGTCTTTCTTAAATGGAGCTCCGGGCTAAAGAATGCCCAGAGCCCCAAAGGGAAGGTGGTCAATCTGTTTGATAGGCAAAGGCAGTAGACAACCTTATACCAAGTTTCGGCTATGCTTTTTTCTTAAGCCATACCTTGTTGTAGAGCATATAAAGGGTGGGATGATCTGTCGCATCCTGAACATTCTTTCTTGTCACCATCCAAACATTTCGCCACCAGGCAATGCCGATGGACCCTCGACTCATCTGGATGTCTTCCAACTTGCAAAAGATCTTGCGTCGTTCATCTACATCCAGCGTCCCGTTTGCTTTCTCCAGCAACTGGGAAAACTCCTTATCTACCCAGCGCGTCTCATTCCACGGTACTGGTTTGCCCTTATCATCCGCAATGTAAGCCAGGTTCAGTACCATGGTACCCAGCGGGCGGTGGGTCCAGGGCGTGATACCCAAATCCACTTCAGTCCACTTTTCCCAGTACTGGCTGGTGGGCATGGTCTGAATACTTATTCTCAAACCTGCCGGTGCGGCATCCTGTTTGAGGACCTCGGCATAGCGCACCACATCGGTCCAGCCACTGCCCACAGCCAGGTTTACGTCCAGGCCATTGGGGTAGCCAGCCTCCTTCAGGAGTTGCTTGGCTTGCTGCGGATCATATTTTGGGATGGGCTTTTGGCAGTATTCAGGATGCACGGGCGAAACATGGCAGTCCTGACCCTGGCGACCCTGACCCATATAGGCCAGAGCCAAAATTTTCTCCCTGTGCTGACAAAGTTTCAAGGCCATTCGCACCTTGTTGTCAGACCAGGGTTTCATATCCACCCGCATCCGGAGCAACCGGGTTTGTCCGGTGGTCGATGGCATGATGTTAATGTTAGTGTCATCTTTCAGGGCCTGGTAGACGTCTGTTCCACCCGCGTCTGAAAGATCGATCATGTCAATTTCCCCGGCCTTGATAGCAGCGATCTGGGGAGCCATCTCTCTTCCCATGTCAATGAACTCCATGGCGTCCATGTATGGAAGCGGCTGGCCATCATCTCCCTTCTGCCAGTAGTCCTTACGCCGTTTGACTAAACAACGCTCGCCCTCACGGTAGACTTCTAATGTATAGGGCCCTGTCCCGTGGGGTCGCTTGATGAAATCTCCCTCAAATGTTTTGTGATTCAACACCAGGGCCGGGTAGTGGAACAAGTGCTCAGGCACGGCGATCTCTGGTTTTTTGAGATGAAGTTTCACCTGATACTTATCCGTTTTTTCAATGCCTGTGGGACTTAGATAGGCGCCAACCATACCAAGCAGCGAAGAGCCTACATCTTTGTTCAACCACTCGTTCATGGTAAAAACCACATCATCAGCGGTGAACTCATCCCCATTGTTGAATTTGATACCCTGGCGGAGGTTCAGGGTCCAGGTCTTAAGGTCCGCGCTGGCCTTCCAGTTTTTCAGAAGATAAGGATGCGTTATATTATTGCCGTCGGTATAGGTGAGATACTCCGCCACCTGACGCAACTCATTGGAAGGTATGACCCAGGAGAACTGGGCCGGATGGGTGACTTTTTGGACAGCCCCGGAGATTCGGAGCGTCCCGCCGCGTTGAACCCGGGCTGCGAAGATGCGGCTGGGTCGGGGGAGCCCCACAATTGATGAGGCAACGCCCACTGACATGCCAAGAAGGCTCGCATATCGCAAAAACTCCCGTCGTGTTAATTTTCCTTTCTCAAACTGATCGATCAATTCTGGAACATATGGATGTCTTTTTTTGCTATCTCCCATGATATCCTCCTTTTTATAATAATTGACTGAACGTTTCCTTACTGACCCCAACCAGTTAATTAAAACCAACCGTAAAAGCCCACCGACCTTGTCTCCGGATCAGTATTCCTGACCTTTGAACCCTCTTACGACTGATTTCAGCAGGGCAGCTGGGATCCCTTGGTTGCCCATTTTAGAAGCGAACGTAAAAACAAGTATTAGAAATTTCTTACACGACAGAACCTATCTCGAAAAACCTATTTGAACTATTTGTTTATTTGAGCAAGGGAAAAAAGTTAAGGAAAAAAGAAATGATATGTTACTTATTGCAACAGATTTTTTAGTTCTTCAGAGCAAAACCCACTTTTAGATGGCAGCTCATATTAAAGGCGCGCAAGCGCCAGAACAGGGTCTTCCGTAAGTGCTATTCGTAAGCACGGGGTAGATAATATGCGAGATCATTGAGTGAACGTTGCTCGCACTGATTCATACTTAACCACAAAGGACACAATTTTTCAATAATTTTATGCAAGTTTAAAGTTGATGGTCTCGTAAAAAGTCAGGAATTCGTCATTTTTCAATTTCGCACCTAATGATTTCAATGGGTTACGAGCCCGGATTTTTAGAATTTTGACTTTTTACGAATGTATCAAAGTTAGTTTATTGCACTGACAAGAATATTTTGTATTATTTTTAGTTTTATTTTATTTTTTTTTCAATTTATTGCAGAAAATACAATAAACATAGTATTTTTTCTTGACATAGAAAATGTTGGGTGCTACAAAATTACCAACTTTCTCTTATACCTGATTTGTGCCCTTCAACAGAAGGAAGTCGGAAAATGATTTTACGGCTGGATTGAGTTGAAAGATTTTGCGGGCCTGTTCAGTGGAACACGGGTTAGGCAGCGATCTAAATCTAAATATGGAGGACGAAACAGATGGTCGGGGCACA
>JAIVXD010000037.1:0-11788 GCA_048636195.1 Anaerolineales bacterium | reverse complement strand
CCGTGAAATCTGTAAGCTATTTCACTGGGGGGCTTTGACCTTTGTCATTCGAATTCATTTTATTTACATATTTGGACCCTTTTAGGGTCACCATTCAAGCGACCCAATTTAGGGGTGGTAATTGACTAATCGGCTTAGGCCGATTAATTAACAGGTACTTTCTTAAAATTTGAATACAGACTTGAATTCTATTTTAATGTATTTATAATTATGAAATCATAATTTTTGGAGGTTAAAACGAATGGAAAAAGCTGTCGCTGGAAGACAGGGGACTGGGGTTATAGTAAATGAATTTGTAAGAAGTGTGTATAATTGGATGGCCATAGGGCTTGCTCTGACAGGGTTTGTAGCCTACTATGTATCCGGAAGACCGGACTTGGTCCGGGTCATCTTCGGAAATGCAGTGCTGATGATTGTCTTCATTCTGGCGTACTTCGGCCTGGTTATGTACTTAAGCGCCAGGATTGACAAGATGAGTGCCGGTACGGCCACGTTTCTTTTTCTCCTGTATTCAGGTCTAACCGGCGTTTTATTGTCATCCGTATTTCTTGTCTATACTACTGAGTCCATTTCCAGCACCTTTTTTATCTGTGCCGGAACATTTGTTGGATGCAGTATCTATGGCTGGACCACCAAAAGGGACCTGACGTCCTGGAGCGGGTTCTTGATGATGGGACTGATTGGTGTAGTCATAGCGATAGTTGTAAATATGTTTATTCAAAGCAGCGCCATGAACATGATTATCGGATGCATTGGCGTCATCGTGTTTGTGGGGTTAACCGCCTATGACACCCAGAAGCTAAAAAACATGGCCCTCACACAGCCTGCAGGGTTAGATGGTGGTGTCAAAAGAAAGGGGGCTATCCTGGGAGCTCTTTCCCTTTATCTTGACTTTATCAACCTGTTTTTGATGCTCCTCAGGATATTTGGTCAAAGGAGATAATATCCGGGAAGAGAGACATCCCATTTACCATTCTGCCATGGAGCCTTCCTATTTAGAGCTCTACCGTGAGGGTGAACTCGAGGTTCGGGCTGAAAAGGCCTTGGGGCTTCTGAAATCCTGCAATCTTTGCCCTCGAGCATGCGGGGTAAACCGGCTGGCAGGGGAAACCGGTTACTGCAGGACAGGAAGAAAGGCCAGGATCGCGAGCTACAATGCACACTTCGGGGAAGAGGCCCCCCTGGTTGGTGAGTACGGATCCGGCACCATATTCTTAAGCTCTTGCAATCTGCTTTGTACATTTTGCCAGAACTACGATATCAGCCATCTGTCTGAAGGTGTGGAGATAGAGCCTGAACAAATGGCTGCCATGATGATTCAACTGGCTGAACGTGGCTGCCACAACATTAATTTTGTTACCCCAACCCATGTGGTCCCGCAAATCATAGAAGCGCTCATCCTGGCTATAAACGACGGGCTAAGGGTGCCGCTGGTTTATAATTCAGGCGGCTATGACCGGAAAGAGACCCTGGAGCTTTTGAATGGAATCTTTGATATTTATATGCCGGATTTCAAGTTCTGGGATGAAAAATGGGCAGACATGTTCTGCAAGGCGGGTGATTACAGACAGGTCGCGATAGAAGCGATCAAGGAAATGCATGGCCAGGTAGGGGATTTGGTCGTCAATGAAAACGGTATCGCGGTCAGAGGATTGCTTGTAAGGCATCTGGTTATGCCTAACCGGGTAGCGGGAACCGGGGAAATTATGGAGTTTCTTGCAAAAGAAATCTCTTCGAATACATACGTTAATGTGATGGACCAGTACAGACCTTGCGGCACTGCCAATGAACATGAACTCATCAGCCGCCGGTTGAACCCGCAGGAGTTCAAATATGCTGTAGATGCGGCCAAAAGGGCAGGGCTCACCCGCCTTGACCCCAGGGATCGGCCTCGTCTGATTTTAAGGTTCTAATGGGCGAAGAAAGAATATTTATTGTCGGAGACATTCACGGTTGCCTTGATATGCTTAACAGGCTTATGGACAAGATTCGCTGGGAGCCTGACAAGGACCGGCTTATCTTTCTGGGGGACTATATCGACAGGGGCAAAGATCCCAAAGGGGTGGTAGACTATGTCCTTGCTCTTGCAAAGTGTTCAACTCGTGTTGAGTGCCTTATTGGGAATCATGAGACAATTTTTATGGAATATCTTTCCGGCACGGATCGCGGATTATTCCTTATGAACGGTGGGTGGCGAACAGTGGAAAGCTATCAGGAGGATAAGCTGAGAGAGCTCAACTCCTTGGTTCCCCCTGACCATTTGGCTTTTTTAAAGTCGCTAAAGACATATATAGAGCTTGAGAATCACTATGTAGTCCATGCCGGTTTCAAGCCTAAAGTCCCAATAAAGGAGCAAATCCTGGACGATATGGTCTGGATTCGGGAACCCTTTATCTACTCTGATTATGATTTTGGGAAGAAGGTCGTCTTTGGTCACACCCCATTCAGTGAACCCCTGGTCATGGAAAACAAGATAGGACTGGATACCGGTGCCGTTTATGGCAACCGGCTAACCTGCCTTGAACTCCCGGAAATGAGATTTCATTCTGTTGGGACGTGAAACACCTTAAAACCAATACCTGATTGCAAATACCCAATACCGCCTAATTGAGCATCACTCAATTAGGGTTACACTTTCCCGCTTATATAGGCTTCAGCAAGCTCTACGTCCTGTTTACTCCCGATATAAAGGGGCGTCCTCTGGTGTAACGCGGTGGGCTCAATATTTAAAATGGGACCATGGCCGTCACTGGCATACCCCCCTGCCTCGTTCACCACCATGGCCAGAGGGTTGGATTCCACCATGAGTCTCAGCTTGCCCGTAGGCTTTTTGGGATCCTTTTTATCTGCCGGATACATGAAGATGCCGCCTTTTAACAAATTCCGGTGAAAATCTGCCACCAGACTTCCTACATAACGTGACGAGTAAGGCCGTCCGGTTTCTTTATCTTTTGTCTTGAAATAGTCTACAAGGGCGCGGGTTTTTTTATCCCAGTGAACATAATTTCCCTCATTGACGCTATAGATCTTTCCCTTTTCGGGTATTCGGATATCCTCATGTGACAGAAGAAATTCACCTACGCTTGGAAAGAGTGTGAAACCATGAACGCCGGTATTATTTCCAGTGGTGTACACCATAATAGTGCTTGAGCCGTAAATGAAATAACCCGCGGCTACCTGTTTTATTCCTGGTTGTAGAACATCGTCGAGCAGTAAATCAGATGTTGTTCCACTATTCTTTTTCTTGAAAATACCAAAAATGGTACCAATGCTTATATTGACATCAATATTGGAAGAACCGTCGAGAGGATCAAAGAGCAGAATATATTCTCCCTTTGGAAATTGAGGTGGGATATCGATCAGATCAGGGTCCTCCTCTGACCCCATACACCATAATTGACCGATGTGCTGCATCCTCTCTATGATGGCCTGGTTAGCAATAATGTCCAGCTTTTGTACCAGTTCATCCTGAACATTGATTTTTCCAGTTGGCCCCAGGATGTCAACCAGTCCGGCCTTGTTTACTTCCCTGGAGATGACCTTTGCTGCAACGATCAGTTCGGTGATCAGAGTCGTAAACGCTCCGGTCGCCTCTGGATTTTGCCGTTGCTGGCTTAGGATGTGCTGTGTAATGGTGATACCCAAACCTTTTTTTCCCATATCTGATCCTCCTTGATCCTTTTTAGTGTAAGTCTTTCAAGGCTGTTTTCTATCAGTGAAGTTCTGAGTGGGCACTCGCTAATATTTCAACAGGGTATCCCAGAATTCCGGATCTTCATCTCTCCAGTCCGGACCAAATCTCCTGTCACAAAAGGTGCTTAACCTCTCATACCACTTGACCCATACATTTTTCTTTTTCTCCAGGGCTTCAAGGATATCGGCCAGGAATATGTCAATTTTACTGATTTCATCCTTGGGTACATAGTACGATGCGCCCTTTTCAAAGGATTTCTTGAGATTGTCTTTTGAAAGCGCGTGGGCCGTGAGCATCAGGGCCGGAATATTTTTCTTGTTGGCAATCTCCAGCAGTTCATATCCCCTCACACCCATGATATCAAGGACGGCAATGTGGTAAGGATTGGCTTCAAGAAGCTCTTTTGCCTCCTCAAAGGTGGATGCCTTGTCGATTTTGCACATATCCAGTATCTCCAACAAAAACTCAAGGACATCCTCTTCGTCATCCACGATCAAAACCCTTTTTCCTTTTAGAATTTTCATAGGATCCATTTTCTACTCTCCTCACAATATTGATAAATATGTTTTATGGTAACCGTTCACAGGTTCAGGGTTCAACGTTTCCCGCTAAAAGCGGGATTAAAAAGGCTCATTTTCCCAAGTAATTGCCAATTTGGCTCCAAATTTTGGATTACGCCTGACGAAGCTGACGCTTTTCTCGTAAATATGCATCCCAAATGCAGTCTGTGGACGAGAATTGAACCTTGAACCCCTGAACCTTTGAACCCGTGAACGCCTACATTTTATGCAATTTGTTCCTTATATTCAAGCCTGTAGATCTCCGCAAGCGTCAGGAATATCGTAATGATTAAGGGACCGTAAACAATACCTATAATTCCAAAAAGCTTTATCCCTCCGATAATTCCGATGAACACAAGAAACGAATTCATCTGCATCCCTTTACCGATCAACCGTGGCTTTATCACGTACTCAATAATTGAGCTGTAAAACATATTATAGATCAGATAACTAATGCCCAGCCATAACTCCCCCTGAATAATTAAAATAACAGCAGCCGGTATGAATACAACCGAGGCGCCTATGACAGGCAAAAAGGCCATGAAGGCGATCACCGTCCCCCAAAGGAAAGGTGAGTGCAGACCAAATATGAAGAAACCAAAACCTCCAAGAATACCCTGGGTAATGCCGCACAGGCCATTGCCAACAATGAGCGCTTTTCCCATTTCATGAAACTTTTTCACTATCTTCTCAAGTTGCATTTCAGGAACGGGAATAAGTTGCGTAAGGTAGTCCTTAAGTCGCATTCCATCCCGGAACAGATAGAAGATGACCATCATCATCAGGAAGAAGTGGACTAACAAACTAAACAGGTTTGAGGCCACAGAACTGATCTGTTTATATAGAAAGAGCCCGACCGTTTTCCCCACGGAGCCGGATAGCTCCTCGATCGTATCCGGTGTTAATTCAATACCCACCATCTTTCCTATTTTCTTGGCACGCTGAACCCATACGGAGTCACTATCAAGGGTTTGCTGGAGCTGTTTCAATGAAACTGCACTCCCGGTCCGGTTGTAAAAATCAAATGCCTCATTGGATAGGGTCCCCACAAACCATCCGACAGGGATAACAAGTACCAGCAGAACAACAAGGCTCATGACCAGTGACGCTGAGTTCTCCCGGCCTTTGAAATACTTTTTGACCCAAAGGTACATGGGAAAAAATACGCTTGTGATAAGCAGTGCCAGCACAATGGATGACACATATGTCCAGAAAATGGCTAAAAGCAAGACCAGGGAGCAGAAAAAAATTACGAGGAAGAGCTTGGAGCCATATTGTTTTTCCATTATCAGCAGCCTCTTAATACTTCAATATAGTATTGAACCCGTGGATAGTCAAAAAAATTAATGAAAAAATTTCCAATGCATTAATATTATTGATCTTAAGGGGTTGCAGGGCTGAAAGAGCGTCATGCCAGGATAGATGGCAGATGCGCCAAAAGCTGGGAGCTAAAAAAAGGGTGACTCCGAGGAACCACCCTGGACATAGGGAATGGAAAAAATATGTAATCAGGACGATCGCCTGTTGCCCTGTAACGTAATTCCAATTTCCGGTCTGTCAAGCATCACATGTCTGTTTTTTCCCGGACAGACCGGCAAAACCGGAACATGCACACTTCCAGAAAGGAAAGGTATACGCAGAGAAGGAGAAATAGGGTACAGTAAAAAAGTTTGGAGGTTTTTTGTAATTTCTCAATAAGCCCGAACATTCCGACTTCTTCCCCCTTTTAGAAAGGGGGATTGAGGGGGATTTTCCTAATACAGCCCGGAATTATTGGGAACTTACGGTTTTTTCGTATGGACACCACAATATCGGATGAAGAAATCCAGCAGATTCTATATAGTTGCTGGGAAGATATCGCCTGCTTTGCCTATGAAGGCTATAACACCAACGGAAGGGGAGTTGTGGTCTGAAAGAACCCCTCGACGGCTACACGATTGGCAAAGAAAAAGGGCGAACTACCGAAAAGACGGGAGGTATAAAAGCGATGTTTAAGTTTTTGCATGCCGCAGACATTCACTTGGATAGTCCTATGCTTAAACTGGAAAATTATGAAGGTGCACCGTTGGATGAGCTCCGTGGAGCGACCCGTCAAGCGTTTGAGAATCTGGTCCAACTTGCAGTAGCCGAAAAAGTTGATTTCGTGCTTATTGCCGGCGATCTATACGACGGTGACTGGAAGGACTACAATACGGGTCTTTACTTTGTATCTCAAATGAGTAAGCTGAGGGAAGCTGAGATCCCGGTTTACATCATCGCCGGTAATCACGACGCCGCAAGCAAGATCACTAAGACTCTTCGGCTTCCCGAAGGAGTCAATCTTTTTCCATCGAACAAACCTCACACATTTCACATTGAAAAAAAGAGTGTTGCGATCCATGGACAGAGCTTTTCATCTCCTTCTGTAAAAAAAGACCTGTCAGCAAAATACCCTCCACGTCTCAAGGACTGCTTTAACATTGGACTGTTGCACACCTGTCTCACAGGACGAGAGGGTCATGAGCCCTATGCGCCCTGCAAAATCGAGGATTTGCAATTAAAAGGATATGATTATTGGGCCTTGGGACATGTACACCAGAAAGAGGTCCTTTGTGAAGATCCACTGATTGTGTTCTCCGGGAACTCTCAGGGACGTCATGTTCGAGAGACGGGTCCCAAAGGATGCATGCTGGTTGAGGTTGATAATAAAGGTAGAGCAAAGGCACATTTCAGATCACTGGATGTGGCCCGCTGGTTTGTGGTTGAAATAGATGCTTCGCCTGCTGAGACAGGGTACGAGGTTCTTGACTTGGTTATTGGGCGTCTTGAGATGCTATTGGAAGAGAACGAAGGCCTGCCACTGGTTGCCCGAATTCAAATTTCAGGTGAGTCCAATGCTCATAATGACCTTGCTTCAGATATCGAGAGATGGACGAGCGAAATCCGGTCTGCCGCCTTGGACACAAGCGGTGGAAGGATTTGTATAGAGAAGGTTAAAGTGAAAACCACTATGCCTGTCGATATCCAATCTCTAAAAACAGCGGGTGGTCCTGTAGGCGAGCTCCTTCGATATATTGACGGGATTGGTGCCGATTCGGACCGACTTAAGGTCCTGAGTGGTGTGTTAGAAGACTTGGAGAGGAAACTGCCGCGGGAACTTAAAGAAGGAAGTGAAGTTTTAGCCCTGAGCGATCCGGTTTGGATAACCGAAATACTGGATCAAGTCCGGCCTATTCTTGTCCGCCGACTGTTAAAAAAGGAGGATACGAGATGAAGATCCTTAAACTAAATCTTCTCGCATTTGGGCCTTTCACCGAGGTCTTGATCGGTTTCGCTGAAGGTAAAGAAGGCCTGAACATCGTGTACGGGCCCAATGAGGCCGGAAAAAGCTCTGCGCTCCGAGCGCTTCGGCAGATGCTCTATGGCATCCCTGTTCGATCTCCTGACGATTTTATTCACCCTTACGCAAAAATGAGGATTGGGGGAGTATTGCAGCATAGTGATGGGACAGTGATAGAAGTTGTCCGGAGAAAAGGCAAGGTTAATACACTGCGCGGAAGGGATGATGAAAAACCTATCGAAGAAGCCTTTTTTCAGAAGTTCTTAGGTAACATAGATGATGATGTGTTTGCGACGATGTTTGGCATCGGACATGAAGATTTAGTGCGTGGAGGTCAAGAGATCATTGGGGGCGGCGGAGATGTGGGCCAAGCCCTGTTTGCTGCGGGAGCAGGAATTTCCGATCTTCGAAAGGTTCAAATAGACCTTCAAACAGAAGCTGATGCCATTTTTACGCCTTCAGCGTCAAAAAGGCCAATAAATGAGGCCATATCGGATTTCAGAGAAAATCAGAGAAACCTGAGAGAGGCGCAACTGCCTGGACAGGAATGGGAAAGGCATGACAAGGCCCTGATCGCAGCAATGAAGCGCAGGAATGAAGTGGATTTCGAATCGCAGGCGATACAGACTGAAAAGCATTGCCTGGAGCGGATCAGAGGGGGCCTCCCTTTGATATCCAGGCGCAAAGGGCTGCTCGATGAACTGGGGCCCTACTCCGGGGCTGTTCTTCTCCCAGAGGACTTCGGCGAAAGACGGAATCAGCTTCTCTCGGATTTGCGGATCATGGAGAACAAAAGAGACCAGGCCCAGGACAATATCAAAGAGACTTCCAAAGGCATGGAGCAACTTGCCATCAATGAGGCGGTTCTGGATAAGGCAGACCTGATTGAAGCGTATTACAGAGAGCTGGGAAGTTATCAAAAAGCTGCCAAAGATAAGATTCAGATTCAAACACGTAGAGATGTGTTATGGGGTGAGGCAAGGGAAATTCTTTCGGGGTTAAGGGATGACCTGACTTTGGAAGAGTCAGAGAAACTCAGACTGAAAAAGTCGGAGACTGTCAGGATACAAGAGCTGAGCACAGAATACGAACGCTTGATGACAAGGCTTGAAAACGGACAAGAGGGAGTTTTAAAACTTACACAACAAATAAAAGGGGTTCAGGAACAGATTGAAGGTTGTGAAACCCCCATCAACGTAGATGATCTTAAGGAGGCCATAGAACGGGCAACAAAATACGGTGCCCTTGAGGATCATTACGAGTCAGAGAACAAAGACATAGAAAGCATCTTTGAATTCCTGGAAACTGCACTTAGAAGACAGACACTCTTTCAGGGAACCCTGGAAGACCTCAACAAGTTGCCGTTACCCTCGATTGAGACGATAGACATTTTTGATCATGAGTTTGATGAGGCACAAAAAAAACTATTACAGATTCAAGCTGAGCTGCGCAATGCCGAAGATACGCACGTGGATATAGACGGACAGCTTAAGGAATTGGAATTGGAACGTGAGGTCCCTACTGAGGATGATCTCAAGAATGCGAGAGGATATCGGGAGGAAGGATGGAGGCTCGTTCGCAGTGCCCTTGAAAATAGTCAGGAACCAGGTGAAGAGGCACAGGCTTTCATAGCTTCCGATCAGACTGCAGATACCTTAACGGAGGCCTATGAGGTAAGCGTTCAAAAAGCTGACGAAGTATCCGACCGGTTGAGGCGCGAGGCGGACCGGGTTGCAAAGAAGGCCAAACTCATTTCAGATCAAGAGACCCAGAAGACCCGGATTGACCGATTGAAATTACAGGAGACCAGCGCCGATAAAGAACTAAATGAAATCAGAAAGAGATGGTCAAAGGTGTGGGAATCCGTTGGGATATCGCCTCAAACACCGAGGGAAATGCGTGCCTGGGTTCAGGATCAGGCAGGGATTCTCAAACAGTTCCATGATGTTCAGGAAAGAAGACGGAAAGCCGATGATTTGAAAGCCAAAATGGATAGCTGCCGCAGGAATTTGGACGACTGCCTGCATTCCATTTCAGAACTCCCTTCAGAAGACGGTGAGTCCTTGACAAAGCTTATAAGTAGATGCCGGAAGATCATTGAAAAGCAAGAAAACATCAGGATTAAGAGGGAAAAGCTCCTTTCAGATAAAAAGCAAAAAGATGGTGAGTTAAAGGAGGCTAATTCGAGGTTAGAAAAGGCTGAGGCTGATATATCAAATTGGCAGAGTCAATGGGAGGGGGCGATCCAACCGTTGGGGCTTGACGGGAAAGCTATCCCTGCCCAGGCCAATGCTGTTATGGAAGATTTGAAAAGTCTTTTTGAAAAACTTAAGGAGGCAGACGTTCTTCATAAGCGTTTAAAAAGTATTGACCGGGATGCCGAAGTGTTTACCACGAATGTGACCACTTTAGTTGATCGGGTGGCCCAAAACTTCAAGGAATTACCAGTTGAACAGGCTGCATCTGAACTTAATACTGCGTTGAACCGATCGAGAACTGCCAAAGCACAATTTGATCGTCTGGAAAAACAGAGGGACCAGGAGCAGGAACGGGTTCGTGAGGCCGAACAAAATATCTCAGGAATTAGGTCCGAACTGGACACGATGTGTGACGAAGCAAGGTGCTCAAAATATGAGGATCTTGCTGAGGCAGAAAGGCGCTCATCAAAACGCAGACAAATTGAGACAAATGTAGAAGATTTAGAGGGGCAATTACACAAACTGAGCGCCGGAGCTACGATCGATGATTTCGTCGCGGAGGCCCTGGCAGTTGATCCAGACGGAATAGAAGGGCAAATAGGGAAACTGAATGAAAAAATCAATGCCCTGAATGAAGAGAAATCAGATCTCGACCAGACCATTGGTGAAGAGAGGAATGAACTTAAAAAGATGGACGGGAGCGCCAGGGCGGCAGAGCTCGCGGAGGCAAACCAGGGAATCTTAGCTCGCTTGGAGAGAGACACGGAAAAGTATGCTCGCCTCAGGATCGCATCGGCTGTTTTGGCTCAGGCGATTGAAAGATACCGCGAAAAGCACCAGGGACCTATTTTGAAACGGACGAACGAGATTTTCGCAAACCTCACGCTCGGATTCTTCGAGGGGATCAGGGCCGAGTTCGACGAAAATGGCAATCCGGTGCTAATGGGAGTCCGCCCGGGTGGCAAAGAACTTGTGGGGGTGAATGGCATGAGTGACGGTACAACTGATCAGCTTTACCTGTCCCTGAGGCTGTCGAGCCTTGAGTCATATCTGGATAACAATGAACCTATGCCGTTTATCCTTGACGATATCCTTATCAAATTTGATAACGAGAGGGCGATAGCGACATTGAAAGTGCTTGCAGAGCTGTCCAAGAAAACGCAAGTGATCTTTTTTACCCATCATCGGCACCTCGTTGAATTAGCCGAGGCGAGTATTGAATCCAATCTCTTGTTCAAACATGCATTAGAGACTTCATTGGAGAATAGAAGGACATATTAAATTTGGGTCAAACTACAAAAAAAGCCAATGAAAATATGGGGCGTAGTGTTCCATTTAACCGTTCTTACTGGGTAGTTCCCGGTAAATTTTTGGCAGGATGCTACCCTGGTTCGGAAAACAAGGATAAAGCCCACAAAAAATTGAAGGGGCTTCTGGATCATGGCATCCGTAACATCATCAACCTGATGGAACCTGACGAAATCAACTGGAATAGGAAGCCTTTTTTCCCTTATGAAGAACAGATGAAATCTATAGCTGAATCTATGGGCGTTGATGTCACTTTTGAGAGGATTCCTATTAAGGATATGAGGACATCCTCAAGGATAGAAATGATTCAAACCCTGGATCGAATTGATGAATCCATTGAGCATGGCAGACCAGTCTATATCCATTGCTGGGGCGGCAGAGGTCGAACGGGTACCGTTGTTGGGTGTTATTTAGCAAGACATGGGTATGCTTCAGGACAAAAAGTCATCGAATTCATTAAGGATTTACGCAGAAATACAGAAGATCACAATCAGCCTTCGCCAGAAACATCGGGGCAAATTGATATGGTGCTCTCTTGGGTCGGGGGCGAATAAAGGGTGTCAAGTTTCTATTAATTTCCTCTAAGTTTTAGTCCGTTATAAATACATTTGTGTTCAAAATGTGCAGGAAATCTTGTTAATCCCGTAAATCCTGTCAACAATACTTTTCGCCCCTGTGCTCTCTGCCTGTCGGAGCATAGCGTAGATTT
>JAIVXD010000036.1:0-11973 GCA_048636195.1 Anaerolineales bacterium | reverse complement strand
GGCATACTGGGGTCCAAATCAAGGAAAAAGGTGCATGCAACTCCTCGAAACATCTATGTGTATCTGAGTCGCAGGCATACGGATGAGACCATCCAGTCCATTGCCAGGTCCATCAACCGGAGTCATTCCACCGTGGTCTATGCCTCAGACCTGGTGGAACACAAGATGAAAATCGATCCAAATATGCACCACCAGGTTGACTTCCTGAGTAAAAAATTGAAAAACGTTATCCTTCATTAGTGTCCATTTAGAGCTGTGGGTGTTTTGGCCTTTGCAGAGAGTTGTTGAAAGAAGCCTCAAGCAGCAACGAAAAAAGAAGAATTATGGAAGAACAATTTGGAGGCAAACCCTGGATAAAGATAATATCACCTAAGATCTCCCCCCCCAGTTTGAAGGATAATACGGCAGATGTAGACCGCCTGATCAAGGGAATAAAGAAGGCCCTGCAAACTGAGAGAATAAGCGTTGATTTTTCCCTGGCCAAAAACCTCCCTCAAACCTTAAGGAAATGCGATTATAACGTCGATGCCGCTGTCTTTGAAGACCAAAACGGCTGGCACCTGATAGACATTTTTTCAGCACACAAGGACAATCGAATCCATGGCATGGCTGTAGACCTGGGCAGTTCCACAGTCGTTGCCCGGCTTGTGGATCTCCCCAGCCAGGAGATCAGGGATGAGATATCTTTTCATAACCCCCAGGTGCAAATCGGCACAGATATACTCACCCGGATTCATTTTGCGGCTCAAGAAGGTGGCCTTGAGGAATTGCAAACTCTTCTGGTTGAAAGACTAAACAGTGAAATCCATCAACTAACCAAAAAACATCACATCAATACCAGCTCCATCGTGGCTATTTCTGTGGCAGGAAACACGACCATGACCCACCTTTTTTTGGGCTTAGACCCTTATTGGATATGTCGCGAGCCTTACATCCCTGTCATCAACAAGCCGGATCAGATAAGGTCTAAAGAGCTGGGATTGGAAATCAATCCGGAGGCTCCAGTCCTCGTTTTCCCAAACGTTGGCAGCTACTTCGGCGGCGACTTAATCGCTGGAATTCTGGCATCAGGCATGATGGGCCGGCACGCGCCTTCCATTCTTGTTGATGTGGGAACCAATGCAGAAGTTGTCGTGGGAAACTGTGACTGGCTGATGGCATGCGCTGGTGCAGCAGGGCCCGCATTGGAAGGAGGTGTGGCCCATATGGGCATGATGGCAGGACCCGGTGTCATTGACCATGTGCGCATTGGGCCCCATTCAGGCCAATTCACAATAAAGACCATCGGCAACAATCCAGCGGTTGGCATATGCGGATCTGGCCTCATAGACCTGATAGCGGAACTTTTCCTGGCAGGAATGATTGATGAAAGAGGGAAGTACGTCATAAGAAAATGCGGCGATCGCCTCATGGAGATTGACGATATCAATCATCTTGTCATCGTACCCCCTGAAGACTCCAAAACGGGTCACGCCCTTACCCTCAGCCAGCCGGACATTGACGCTCTAATGCGTTCAAAAGCCGCCATGTACACCATCCTGACCACCATCACAAATACCGTAAACGTTCCAATGCACGAGGTGAGTCGCTTTTATATTGCTGGTACATTCGGTTCTTTCATAGATCCACAATCAGCGATTACCATTGGTATGCTCCCGGACCTTCCCCTTAAAACATACATCCCTTTAGGAAATACCTCACTTGAAGGGGCAACCATGGCCCTTTTGTCGGCTGAGGCCAGAGAAGAAATCTTTCACATCCGTGATCAGATCACCTACCTTGAACTGAACGTTAATCAGGAATTCATGAACGCCTTTAGTGCCGCAAAGTTCATCCCCCATACGGACAGATCGCTTTTCCCTTCCGTTAAAGTGAGAGAATCATGAGCCAAAAGGATTACTGACATTGCGTATTATTTATTGACAATTAGGCCTGATTGTTCTTAAATTAAGAACTTAGGGGCTACACCCCAATTGGAATGTTGGAATAATGGAATAGTGGAATACTGGGTTATGGGAAAATGGTAAAGTGGGTTATTGGTACAATTCATATTGACAGAGAAGTTCAAGATGTTAATAAATGAAAAACTTCCTTTAAAACCAATCCCGCTAAAGATAGGATCTTCGACTTTCCAATATTCCATCATTCCATTATTCCATGTGCGAGGCAGAAACTCAGGCCTCGGAAAACCCCTTTATTCTCAATAAGTTGTAGAATTTCCGAGACGTTGGCATACTCTCAAAGGCGGTAAAAAATGAAATCACAATCCAAAGAAAAAAGATGGTGGCCCGGAAAGCTCTTTATCTCGATCGTACTCCTCGCCCTCATTATTTTTGTGGCTGTAGTCATGTTCATTAACTCCGTGAAGCCTTCCCGCATCACGCTTATGGAATTGGATAGCAATGTTAAAGGCGCGGCTTTCATCAGGACCAATCAAGCTCTTATTGAGCAGATGCATAAAAACTGGTTACCCAATGACCTGTTTTGGCCCACTGTCCTTCTGGACAATATGCCCAATTTCCAGATCGGGGAACTGGAAGTCGTACGTTACAACACTCGAGTCCTGAGGGATAATCTCTCCCGTATGAGAACCACGGACAAACTGGATCCCGCCGTCGAAAAGGCATTTACATCTCTTTCTAATGACCCTTACAAGTGGTGGTTTCCCTCTGCAGAAAGCAAATGGAAAGAGGCCAACCGTGGCCTCGAAACTTTTTACGAGAATCTTTTAGCGGGAAAATCCTATTTTTACCCGAGGGCCGACAATTTAGTGGAACTCCTTGAGCAGTACGCCTCGCTCATGGGTGGTGCCAACACCAGACTAATAAACGCCCCCCACGATATTGACTCGTCCCTGGCAGTCGAAGAACAACCCGGGGACGGCTCTGAAGGCCCCAAAATGATTGATACCAATATCCCCTGGTCTCGCATTGATGATAACTTTTATTATGCGCAGGGTATCGCTTACGCCCTCTATGAATCATTTAAGGCCATACGAATTGACTTTTTTGATGTCTTAACTGACAAAAATTCTCTGAAGCTCGTTGATAAGATCCTTGAAAATCTGAAGAGATGCTATTTTGAACCCCTGATCGTGTTCAACGGGGATCCTGGAAGTATGTTTGCTAATCACTCCCTGAACCTTTCAGGGGTCTTCAATGATTCCAGGCAGAAAATAAACTCACTGATTGTATCCCTAAAGCAAGGTTAAACTTCGCGGCTTTCATGTTTGATTCCCTCAAACTCTCTGATCTTCCCAGAAAACAATCCTATGTCTTGAGAAAGCCCTCAACCACAAGGCCAACAATCTGGGTTGTGGAGGAGAATGGACTTCGAGCCGTCATCAAGGACTACAGTACCAACAAATTTGTCTTTCGAAATACCGTTGGGCGTTTCCTCGTATGGAGAGAGGGAAAGGCATACAAAAAGCTGAAGGGCCTTAGGGGAGTACCGAATATATACAGGGTCATTGATGGCCTCGCCCTGGCAATTGAACAGGTACCGGGCAGAGATCTAAAAAAAGTAACGAGAGAAATGCAGATCCCTGATATGTTTCTGGGCGCATTAAAAGATCTGGTTAACGATATGCACAGAAGGGGGATAGCCCATTGCGATTTGAAGAAGGCGACCAATATCCTCATGGGTAAAGATGGGTTGCCTTATATCATTGACTGGGGGGCATCCATTTCAGAGAAGGAATTCAGGTTTCCCCCGTTCAACCTTATCTATAGAAGGTTTGTTTTGGATGATCAAATGGCTGTCATCAAACTAAAGCTCCGTTACACCCCTCATGCGGTAACCCCGGCAGAGAACAAACGCTACAAAAACCGAGATAAAGCAGAAAAGCACATCAGGATTATCAGAGACAGGCTTCGCAGCATTTTACAGAAGCTCGCGTGAAGTGCCGGGATTTCAAAAGATATGTGAAGGTTATGCCTCTTGACACGCCTCCCCCCCTTCCTCATGGGCCAATGAAACCATAATCTTCTGCGCGATTCCCCTGCCAATTGCAAGCCTCGTGCAGTCATGGCCCAGGATGAGCCTGCCCTCACCGCTATTACTTATGATCTCGACATGATCATCAATCCGTAAACCCATATCTGCCATCCGAGACCTTGCTGTCCTTCCCCCGGCCATTTCACGAATTACAACCATTTCCCCCGGTTTGGCCATGGCCAGGGGCATTAGAGGCCTCCTCTGGGCGCGGCATTCTGCGCAAAGCCCGTAAATCTCCATCTTGTGCTGAAGCATATGAAATCCGTGCTCGGCTGCAACCGCCACTTGCAACCGCTCCATATGGTCGTTCGCAAATTCAACAATTTTTCCGCACTTGGTGCAGATGAGGTGATCATGGTGCCTGCCCAGATGCCGATGCTCATAGCGAACGGGCTGCCCTTCGAACTGCTTCTTCTGCGCAAAGCCCAGATCGACCATCCGATTCATGCACTGCCGGACAAATCCCGCGTCATAATCGGAGCCTTTTTCTCTTAAAAGCCGGTACATCTGTTCAATGGTTACATGTTCTTCTGTGTCCAGAAAGACATCAACAATGTTTAGCCGGTCTTGAATGCGGTCGTTTCCGTCAGTTTCTACAAGAGCCCTGAAATTGATTTTTTCTAAGTAATTATTGTTTTGCATGGCGTTTTATCACCTGTAATCCTACTGAATTATCTCATCTGTTTTATTTTCTCGAAAAAACCCTATAAAACCCTTAACAGCATTGGCCATAAAAAATCTTTCACGTTTTTGGGTATCAGGGTCCATTCTTTCAAAGGCCCTTAGATCCGGATCTTGTTCGAGTAAGGTATCGATGCACCTTCTCACAAGGTCATCATCACCATTTAGTCGACCTGCGGTGGATTCGCGAATTATTCTGTTCCATCGCATCAGCTGATCCCGGAAGGTTCTCAAAAGCCGGTGGGAGCTTTCAGCTCCGTCAAAATGGGCGTAGCAAATGGGCTGATCGTCTATGGCCAGCAATTTATCAACACTTTTCACACAAGCATCAAAAAAAAACCTGGGCGGCGTGGCCGGACGGAGGTACTCCATGTCTTCAATGACCAAATAGTTCCCCCCTGCCTCACCCACAAAAAGCTGATTTCTGTAACTGAAGCTCAAGTGATGAGCGGCATGGCCTGGTGTTTCTATAACCATAAGATCTTTCAAATCATTTTCCGTGTGGGGGATTAGCCTCTCTCTTGCAACAGGCTTAGGCGGTCCGTATGCTTCCGCAATCTCCCCAAGGACAGCCAGGCTACCCTTCCAGAGCTTTGAGGGATCAGTAAGATAGTCTATGCCGTTCTCGTGACAGATGACCCTTGCCATGGGGTAATGGTCCAGTAATTCAGCCAGGCCTCCACAATGATCTATATGTAAGTGGGTGAGAAAGACATAATCCACCCTCTCTACTCCCATATAATTCAAGGACTCAATCAGACGAACGGCCGTATTAGCCGGCCCTACATCAACAACTATGGCCAAATCATCCTGGCAGACCCATGATCCGAAAAAATGATCAAAGCCTGGCATGTCCTGCTTAATTTCGATCAATGTCGCGCGCATTGTAACTACCCAGGTATTTATTAGACAGGATAACAGGATTAACTTGATTTTTTAATTCCTGTAAATCCTCTAACTATCTTGATAGCCCGTTCCTTGCTATAGGGGTAAATGATTGGTTTAAACCCCTCTATTGTAATTTGGCTGAACCTGCTCTCCCAATTGATCGGGAGTTAATTTGAATGTTCGTTTCACATTTAAGAGAAACCCAAAAAGATTATATTAATTCCTTATTCAGGGTCTATCTGTAAGGCATTTTATCAAGATATTTCTTTTGATTTACTGGATTATTTCAATAATGTCTTGTTTGTGACTTAACATAGATTCCTGTTTATCCTGTTATCCTGTCTAAAAAAAGAGACGCCTGAATAGAAACCGCGCATTTAAGTATCTAAAGTAAAAGAATGAGGGTCACCCATTTTGGAGGTAGTCTTCGCCGCTATCCCTCCCCTTGGAGACCATTTAATTGTTACTGTCAGCCAGGCGGGCTCACAGGCCTTATATAATAAACTGGCAATTTCTTCGGTGATATACTCCTGCCAGTTTTTCTTATTTCTCCACATGATTAGATAGTCCCTGACAGATTTGCTTTCAAGGATTTTCTTCCTTGGTTTGTACTGTATTGTGACAATACCCTGATCATGCCTTTCGGAGACGGGGCAAAGGGATTGGAATTCCGGATATTCCCATTCGATCAGGGGCGTATGTGCCCTTGCAGGGAATGTAAGCAATACAACCTCTTCAGGGATCTCAACTTGCGTTTCTGGTGCCTTGGAATAGTCTGTCATTATAAAGCCAATGTATTTGTATAAATTTAAATACTGATTGGGAAATGTCAATTATAGACCATCCCTTAGACCCTGTCAAAGCCGGGAGCGAGCATCCCGAGTCGCTGATTGCCAAACAGTCATTTTTTTGCTATAATATTTTAATATAATTAACGTTTCACAAAAGGACCCCTTTGCTAAACTTCGATTGCAAATACAGACTGTTTTTTATCTATCTTGTGTTAACTGCAGTGGTGGCTGGTTGTGGAGGCACGACTATCGTTGACCCTTCACAGCCTTTAGAGCAAAAAAGTGTCCTTTTGCCCATGGGTTATGCCATTCAGGTTGGGGCGTTTTCACAACTGAATAACGCTGTTCAGCTTACAGAAACTTTACAAAGCAAGGGCTTAAGTGCCTATTATTTCGTTCATCAAAATGGACTTTTTACAGTCCGATTCGGGAATTTGTCATCAAAGGAAAAGGCGCAAAAAGAGGCTGAAACACTTCGCTCTGCGGGAACCATACCTGATTATTTTATTGTTGGTCCGGACGACTATAGAACAACAAAATCGGGAGAAAACGGGAAAATATTTCTCAGAAATGAGATTGTCGAAAGAGCTGAAAGCTTTATTGGAGTCCCATATCGATGGGGCGGCTCTTCACCGAGAGATGGTTTTGATTGCAGCGGATTTACGATGGCAGTTTACCGGTTAAATGGCCTGAATCTTCCAAGATCTTCGGCAGCCCAATGGGGGGCCGGCTCCCGTGTGGATCGACATCAATTGTCAAAGGCAGATCTCGTTTTTTTTGCCACATCCGGTGGGACGCGCATTTCTCATGTGGGGATATATGTGGGTAAAGACAAATTCATCCACGCACCCGGCAGGAGCAAGAGAATTCGTGTTTCGTCACTTTCTAACACATATTTTAAACAGCGCTATGTGGGCGCCAGGAGTTATTTATAAGGGGTAGTATGATGAAAATAAAAAGTTTTTTTATTTTTTTTATCCTGATCTTCTTATCCGCTGGCGTATATGCTGGGGAATTTAGCGAGATTGGGCTAATTGATGGAAGCACGATCTACGGAGAAATTTTATCCTTTAATGATGGAATTTACACTGTAAAATCAAGTAGTCTTGGCACAATAAAAGTTGATGAATCAGATATTCGGGAGATTCGAGTACAATCTGGTAATACAAAGAACAGGGAATATGCAAACCCGGCAAATTCATCCATAAGCTCAGAAGTACAATCTCTTCAGACACTTATGCAAAACAATCAAGATATTATGGCTATAATTTTTTCTTTACAAAATGATCCCGATTTTCAAGATATTATGAGTGATCCCGGCATCCTGAATGCGGTGAATTCAGGGGATATCGCAGCCCTTATCTCCAACCCCAAATTTATGAGCCTTATGAATAATCACAAGATACAAGAAATCCAAAAAAAACTCGCGCAGTGATATTACCTCTCATTAGTGCGCCGTACAAACCATTTCAACCCGCCTATCTTTAGCCTACACCTTTTAACCCTGAACTAAACAGGAGCTTATTGGGTCTTGCTTGATTCTCGAACTATTTAATGAGTTCTTCGGTCAAGCTCCTTATCTCGTTTGCTGCTTCGCTGTTGGGTTCATTTTCTACGACGGAAAGGCCCTCAATCATGGCCTTTACATAAGCAATACGCTCGCAAATTTCAGTATCAAATACCCCCATTCTATACTTTTTTAAGGCTCCCCTGATCCCGCGTCCCAGTGTTGTTCCCACAATTTTCTTTGAGATTAACAGCTTTCCTCTCAGCTTGCGATTATGCGTGCGAGACTCTCTCATCAGGGTGATTATGTCCTTGCTCGACCAGATATCAAGCGGGCTTGGGCCCACGGGAACTATGGCAAGATTTGTACACAAAAGGATTGACTTGCTGATGCTGCCTGTTCCCGGCGGTGCGTCAATAACTACCATCTTGTACAACCCGGTAACCTTCTCAATATTTTTGTGGAAGTTTGCTTTTGGGTGCCGGACAACAGTAAAGGCGTTGTTATTAGAAATGGCCTGCCACTGAAGACTGCTTCCTTGCGGGTCAGCATCAATTAGCAAGGTCTTATATCCCTTTTCCGCAATACAATATGCCAGGTTAAGGGCGATTGTTGTTTTTCCGGTTCCACCCTTTTGATTGACCAAGGAAATAATCATGGTTGACCTCCGGTGTAAGGATTATCATTCTGTTGATTACCTACATAGGAGTTTTTGTACTTTTTGGCACAATTTGTCAAGCTTGTTATCAGTGAGGTTATTCTGATTTGAATCAGATTTTCAGAAAAGCACTGAAGAAAAAAAGCGGCCTGACAAGAGCTTCGGATAACAGCCAAGCCAGGATTTGGAAAAGTGACGCATTAAAACTGGAAATGTAAATTGGTGGAGGCGGGGGGAGTCGAACCCCCGTCCGAAAATATTCCACTCAGGCTTCTACATACTTAGCCCGGTATAAAATTTTCGCCCCAAGGTTTGCAACCGGGCAGGCGTGCCGAGGGACTAACCTGTATTATTTTTCGCTTCACCGTCCCACAGGTTAGGCGGATCAGCTAGCCTGCAAGTCGACGCCCTATTCGGTCCCGCAGGCTAAGACCGATAGAACGCTAGCCTACTATGCGGCTAGGGCATACGCATAATCGTCTGCGTTTACATGTACCCCACCTGTTTTACGAGCAGATGGAACCTCGGTATGCGACCTAAGCTTCAATTATCCCCGTCGAATCCGGTTCGCCCCCTTTCTTAAAAATAAATATAACCATTTTTTGACGTTTTGTCAATTTCTATCCCAGTTTTTTGCCTCCTCCATGTCCCTCTTCAATTCCTTTTCCTTCAAAGCCTGTCTTTTATCATATTTCCGCTTCCCTTTGGCCAAAGCAATCTCTATCTTGGCCCGGCCTTTGGTAAAATATACCTTTGTTGGAATCAGTGTGTACCCTTTTTCCACGGTTTTTCCAATTAAACGCCTTATTTCCCTTTTGTTTAGTAAAAGCTTCCTGGTCCTTACAGGGTCTAACCGCAAATGGTGGGCATAGGGATAGGGTGTGATATGCATGTTATAAAGAAAAACTTCTCCCTTCTTTACCCTGGCATAACTGTCCACCAGGCTGGCCCGGCCTTCTCTGAGAGATTTTACCTCTGGTCCCAAAAGAACGAGTCCAGCCTCCAAAACCTCATCAATAAAATAATCATATCTTGCCTTTTTATTCTGGCATACAAGCTTAATACCCATGTAGATTTCGCCTTCGTTGATCTTGAATTACGATTTTAAACACCTACAAGTAGTCCCAGCCTTCCAAGTACCCTTTTTCCGCCAGCTCTGGCACCAGGCTCTTCATCCTGTTAGAGACATGTGCCTGAACCTCCTTGGCCGTACTCAGTCTCATTACATTTTCAAAATCAGCGCGAGCCTCTTCAATAGAGATGGTTCGAATGATCTTCTTGATAACGGGAATGGCCCTCGCATTCATGCTGAGCTCGTTAATGCCCAAACTAAGCAGAATACACACACAAAACGGGTCTCCAGCCATTTCACCGCACACTGAGACGCTGATTCCTGCATCCCTCGCTGCATTGACCACTTGCCGCATCATTCGAATAAGAGCCGGATGAAAGGGCTGGTACATATAAGCCACATGCTCGTTGACCCTGTCAATGGCAAGGGCATATTGAATAAGATCATTGGTTCCAATGCTGAAGAAATCCACATGTTGGGCCAGGATCTCGGCCATAGTAACTGCCGATGGTATCTCGATCATAATGCCCACTTTTATGCTACGGTCATATTCGATGTTTTCGCGATTCAGCTCGTCCTTCACCTGGCCCATAATCTCTTTGGCATCCAAAAGCTCCTGCAACCCGGATATCATCGGGAACATTAGCTGAACCTTGCCGTAAAAGCTTGCTCTCAAAATGGCGCGAAGCTGCGTTTTGAATATTTCCGGCTCTTTAAGGCAAAACCGAATGGCTCTAAGGCCCAATGCAGGGTTCGCCTCTCTGTCAATCTCATCCCCTGATGCAAATTTATCCGCGCCCAGATCCAGGGTTCTTATGGTGACAGGCTCCGGCGCAATTATTTCGGCCACCTCCCTGTAATCGTGAAACAGTTCTTCCTCACTTGGGAGCTCTTTGCTTTTCAGGTAGAGAAATTCCGTCCTGTAAAGGCCAATACCTTCACTGCCATGTTCCCTTGCTGCGGTCACCTCTTCCAGAAATTCCATGTTTGCCTTAATGACGATTGGGTGTCCATCAAGTGTGATCGCCGGAAGATGGCTTACCTTTGCAATACTCGATTTGTATTTTTCATGCCGAAGATGTTTTTCCTGATACTCAATGATAACTTCATCATCCGGGTTAATAATTACCTCGCCGCTATTTCCATCAACGATCAAAAGGTCCCCTTCCCCCACCAGCTTGGTCGCCGATTCAAGACCCACAACCACCGGAATTTGAAGGGCCTGTGCTATAATTGCCGCATGTGAAGTTCTGCCTCCCGCATCAGTGATAAAGCCCATGACCTTACTGGGATTTAACTCGCTGGTATCACCTGCAGATAACTCGTGGGCCACAATAATAACGCGCTCATTAATGTGGGACAGACTTTGCTGCTCGTCTCCAGAAAGATTTCTGAGAATCCTTTCTACCACATTCTCCACATCGTTTACCCGATTGCTGATATATTCATCGTCGACCTGATTAAATGCCCACCTTATCTCTTCAAGTGATTTCTTCAGTGCCCACTCTGCATTAATCTTCTCCTTTGATATCCTCTGAATAGTAGCATCATGAAGCATGCTGTCTTTCAGGATCATCAAATGGCTATCCAAAATAAAGGAGTGTCCTTTCAGCTGCTCAGGCATGCCATTTTTGATGGCATTAAGCTGATCTTCTGTTGTGCGAGCGGCCTCCTCAAACCTCTCAACTTCCCTGTTTAGCTGGTCATCGCCAATGAGGTACTGGTAGAAGATCTTGACCTTTGATCTGTCAACCAACCGGGCCTTACCAATAACGATTCCGGGAGAGACTGCAACACCCCGCAACGCTTTTCGGACGCCAATATCAGATTCAGTCATCTGCTTTCCCCAAATCTCTGTTCCAGGAGCTGGCCGAGCCTTTCCATAAAGGCCTCCGAATCCTCCCCCACAATCCTGGCCTCTATCTCGGTGCCTTTTGGACATGAAAGCGTGAGTATCGAGAGGATGCTTGAGCCATCCGCTTCCCGCTCACCCCTCTTCAAAAAAAGCTGCGACTTATACTGCTTGCCCAACTCCACTATTCTGGCAGCAGCCCTTGCATGCAAGCCTAAGTCGTTAATTATCTTGATTCTCTTACATAACTCCATCTGAATTAAACACCCAGGGCCTTTTTCCTATCAAGACATTTTCTATAGATTTGCCGGTACGTTAGCCCTTCTTCACTGGAAAGTACGCCGGAAATATCCTTTACGCTCATCTTTTCTTTCAGCATTTCTTCTATTCTCTTCACCACCTGGGGCTCAGTGGCATCAGCCTTTTCCTCTTCGCTGCCCGCTACCACCAGTGTAAACTCGCCTCTGATCCTGTCTGGCGTCAGATGCCCCAAAATAGCACTTACCGGCCCCTTCCTTATATCTTCAA
>JAIVXD010000035.1:0-12033 GCA_048636195.1 Anaerolineales bacterium | reverse complement strand
TGTTTTATTTACCTGAGCCTCATACAGACTTCGTTTTCTCTATAGCGGCTGAAGAACTGGGGTTCATTGGTGTGATTGTCATCATCGTTCTGTTCGGCATCCTGATCATGCGGGGGATAAAAATAGCCCTCAATGCCACAGATCTCTACAGCAGTTATCTGGCCCTCGGGTTGACTTGCTTGATCGGCCTTCAGGTCATGGTAAATATGGGCGTGGTCATGGGACTTCTTCCCACCAAAGGGTTAACGCTGCCGCTCATCAGCTATGGGGGATCATCCCTGGTTCTTAATCTTTTGAGCATTGGGATCCTGCTGAGTATCTCTTCGAGAACATAGGGAGATAGAAGCGGTTGATAGATATAAAATCCAAAACGCCCTTAAGATGCCTTATAGCAGGCGGCGGAACAGGGGGCCATCTTTTTCCGGGTATCGCCATTGCAAGGGAACTGGAAAAAAGATTTGAGGAAAAAGAGATCCTCTTCGTGGTGGGGCACCGAAGGATGGAATCGGATCTATTGGCACGATATGGATACAGGGTAACGTCCATTGATGTAGAAGGGCTAAAAGGACGTGGATGGAAAAAGGGATTCAGCGTAATGGTCAAATTGCCTAAAAGCATTTTTCAATCTGCCTCAATCATAAAGAATTTCTCTCCTTCTCTGGTCCTTGGGGTGGGAGGCTATTCAGCCGGTCCTGTCTGTCTAACGGCCAGATTTATGGGGATACCCACGGCAATCCATGAACAAAACTCCTATCCTGGCCTCACGAATCGCCTGCTATCCCGGGTTGTTGGCCGGATTTTTATCTCTTTTGAGGAAAGCAGGGCCCACTTTAAGGTCAATTCCGTTTTCTTGACGGGTAATCCGGTTCGCGATGAGCTCTTTTCCCATGACCGAATGGAACCTGAAGGCCGGAAAACATTTACAATCCTGGTTGTGGGCGGAAGCCAGGGGGCCACGGCCATAAATAAGAGTTTCGCAGAAACCCTGGAATACCTGAACGCAAGAGGAAGAAATCCGGCAGTGATCCACCAGACCGGGGAGACAGATTATGAACGCGTTGTTATTGATTACCGGGATAGAGGACTCAGGGCAGAACTGTCGCCCTTTATTCAAGACATGACCGCTGCCTATAACCGGGCCGATCTGGTGGTTAGCAGGGCAGGAGCAACTACCATCTTTGAAATGGCTGCGCTGGGAAAGCCTTCTATTTTAATTCCCTATCCCTATGCGGCGAATCAACATCAGGAGATTAATGCCAGCAGTTTAGTTGGAGCAGGCGGCGCCGAAATGATCCATCAAAGTGATTTGAACGCGGAGACCCTCGCTCAAGTTTTGATTAAATATATGGATGATCCTTCGGCCTTAAAAAAAATGAGTACATGCGCAAAAAAAATGGCACGCCCTAATGCCGCAAAGGTAATTGTGGATCATTTATTGGAGATGATCAAGCAATGAAGCAGTTCGGGAAGGCAAAGCACATCCACTTTGTTGGTATCGGTGGCATCGGGATGAGCGGAATTGCAGAACTCCTTATCAACCTGGGCTACGAGGTAAGCGGTTCCGATCTGAAAGACAGCCCCATGACGAGGCGACTTGCTGCTCTCAGTGGGCTCGTTTTCAAAGGGCACAAGGAGGAGCATGTTGAAGGAGCCGACGTGGTGGTATATTCCTCGGCCGTGGTAAGCGAGAATCCGGAGATCCAGGAGGCAAAAAAGCGTTCTATTCCCGTTATTCCGAGGGCGGAGATGCTGGCGGAGCTGATGAGGCTCAAATACGGTGTAGCCATCGCAGGCGCCCATGGAAAGACGACCACAACCTCCATGGTAGCCTCCATCCTCACATGTGGGCATATGGATCCGACAGTGGTCATTGGCGGAAGACTCGATATCTGGGGCGGGTCAAATGCCAAACTCGGACAGGGGGATATTCTGGTTGCAGAAGCGGATGAAAGCGATGGGTCTTTTCTCGCGTTATCTCCTGCCATAGCTGTGGTTACGAATATAGATCATGAGCATATGGATTATTATGGAGACATGGAGACAATTCGTGAGACATTCATCAGCTTCATCAATAACATTCCCTTCTATGGGACGGCCATACTTTGCATAGACAATGAAGAAATCCAGGGGATTATCCCCCGTCTTAAAAAAAGATACTTGACCTACGGCATGACCTCTCAGGCAGATTTGAAAGGGCGGGATTTGGAGAAAGAAAAACTGGGAGTTAGTTTCGAAGCCCTTTATCACAACAATTCATTGGGCAGGATTGCTGTGGGAATACCAGGCGAACACAATATGCTGAATGCCCTGGCCGCCACAGCCGTTGGTCTTGAACTGGACCTGGACATCGGGGTAATCAAGGAGGGACTCAAGAACCTGGGTGGGCTGGCAAGACGATTCCAGCTCAAAGGCGAAAAGAGGGATATCCTTGTCCTTGATGATTACGGTCATCATCCAACCGAGATAGCGGCCACATTGAAAACGGCTAAGGAATGCTGGCCTGAAAGGCGGCTGATCGTTGTTTTCCAGCCGCACAGATATACACGGACCGAAGCCCTGTTTGATCGTTTTGTAATTAGTTTTAATGAAGCAGATGTTCTGATTGTGACCCCTATATTTTCCGCAGGGGAGACTGCCATTGACGGAGTGACTGGGGAATGGTTATCACGGGGCATTAAGGAACACGGCCACAAGGACGTGATCTTTAGTCCCACACAGGAAGACTCTCTATCCACCCTTTTGTCAATATTACGACCTGGGGACCTGGTAATAACTCTCGGCGCTGGCGACATTCACCGATTAGGCGCAAGACTTTTGGATAAGTTGGATTAAAAGACATTGAGGGATTTAGGGATTTAAGAATTTAGGGATTTAGGAATTTAGGGATTTAGGAATTAATGGTCTTAGAGAGAAATATTAGGCGCTTTTAAGGGAATGAATAAACGTCAGAAAGAGGAGCTAAGTAGATTAGGAGTTGAGGGCGTTCGGTTTGATTGTTCAATGGCCCAGCACACCACTTTTCGTGTGGGGGGAGCAGCAGAGTCCCTTTATGAGGCGAAGGATGCGGAAAATCTCCGACGTGTCATAGCGTTTCTGAATAGAGAGGAGATTCCCTATCTCGTGGTGGGCAGAGGCAGCAACCTGCTGATAAAAGATGAAGGGCTTGAAGGAGTGGTTATCCTGCTTCGCGGACCACTCGCTGGCATGGCACAGGAAAAACCAGACCCGTCTGTGTCTAACTTAAGGGCGCATGATATGACAGTTCACGCAGGTGCGGGCCTGCCCATTGTAGATCTTTTGATTCACTGTCGCGATTCCGGATATGGAGGGCTGGAATTTCTTGCCGGGATACCTGGAACGGTTGGCGGGGCAGTAGCCATGAACGCAGGGGCGTTTGGAAAAGAGATCGGAGACCGGGTGAAAGAGATCGACGTAATCACTGCAGGAGGTGACGTAGTTGCAAGAAACCGGTCTCAGCTTAAATTCTCATACAGGGCGCTTCATATGGAGAAAAAGAGCGTGATCATAGGAGCCTGTCTCAAAGTAGACACAGAGGCCGGAAAAACTGTTGCTAACAAAATTGCGGGTTACCTGAAAAGGCGAAAAGAAAGTCAACCGATAGAATACCCATCGGCAGGCTCGGTATTCAAGAACCCACCGAATGATTATGCGGGCAGGCTTATCGAACATGCCGGTCTCAAAGGCAAGAAGATCGGAGGGGCCATGATATCAGAAAAACACGCTAACTACATTGTAAATACTGGCGGTGCCACAGCGAAAGATATCCTGGAACTCCTGTACTTGACTCAGGAGAAAGTGAGAAAAGAGACCGGCGTAAAACTGGAGCCGGAAATTAAAGTCGTCGGCAGATAAAAAATGAAGAAGCGATTCACACAAAAAAATTTCCACGTCAAACAAAAGAAAAAGAAAAATACCTTTGCAGCCCTTGGAACAATCCAGCGAGTAGGGACAGGTTTTTTAAGAATCTTTTTGCTGTTTGCCGTTGTGACTTTGATCAGTGTGGGTTTTGTGTCCCTGTACCATTACCTGCTCTCATCCCCCTATATGAAACTCCAACAGGTGAAGGTTGAAGGCGTTGATGGAAAGATTCGGCGTGAACTCATCCAAATATGCGGTTTGCACTCTGACCTGAGTTTATTAGCCCTCAACCTGAATGCGTTGCAGGAAAAGATGAAAAAGCACCCCTGGGTCAGATCCATTAACCTGGAAAGGTTGTTTCCGAACACCCTGATTGTCAAGGCGGAAAAAGAGACTGCATGGGCACTGGTGGTGATGGATAAGATCTACTACATGAATCCGTGGGGGGAAGTCTTTAAGGAAGTCGAAGATTCGGAGACAATGGATCTCCCGGTCATTACAGGAGTTTCCAAACAGGGATCAGAAATCCGAAAGCAACTTGAAAAGGCCACGCGTCTCATGAAACTCCTGGAGTCAGAACAGGGAATGTGGTCATTGAATGAACTCTCGGAGATCCATATGAATGAGTATGGCGGCATGTCTATTTATTTCAACCGCATCTCAGCAGAGATCAAATTGGCGTGTGAAGATCTTACAGAGAAAATTGAGGGATTAAAAAAAGTGACAAAACACCTGGCCCAGACAGGTCGAATTAACCAGGTGATAGGCATTGACTTGAATCAGGTTGATGGGGCAGTGGTTTCTTTCAAAAACACCTAATTGAAATCCTGATGGACCGGAAATATGGCGGAGGATTATATGCCCCCAGAGGAATAGGCTACGCATTCCACGGGGCAGGCGTAGAGATTGGGGAGAATAGCCATTCTCGGACAGCCTCCTGGAATTCTCCTGATTATTAACCCACAACCAGTGAACGAGGTAGAACAAGATGTCTGGAGAAATAATTGTTGGTCTGGATATCGGAACAACAAAAGTCTGTGCTGTGGTAGGTGAAGCGCGTCCTGATGGCGTAGAGATTATCGGCATGGGAAGTCATCCTTCAGAGGGCCTGAGGAAAGGGGTGGTCATTAACATCGAGCACACAGTGAATTCCATAAAAGAGGCCATAGAGGAAGCCGAGACAATGGCTGGTTGTGAGATCAGTTCAGTTTATGCAGGCATAGCGGGTGGTCATATAAAGGGCTTTAACAGCCATGGAGTGATCGCACTAAAAGAAAAGGAGGTGACCAAAAAGGATATCGACCGTGTTATTGAGGCTGCCAGTGCAGTGGCCATCCCTATGGACCGTGAGGTCATACACACCCTGGTCCAGGAATTCATTGTAGATGAACAGGGTGAAATTTTGGACCCATTGGGAATGTCCGGTGTACGCTTAGAGGCAAAAATTCATATTGTAACGGGTGCTGTGACCTCTGCACAAAACATTGTTAAGTGTGCAAATCGCTCCGGCTTGGATGTGTGCGATATCATTCTCCAGTCTCTGGCATCGAGTGAGGCGGTGCTGTCAAAGGAGGAACGAAATCTTGGAGCGGCGATTATCGACTTTGGCGGAGGAACGACCGACACGGCAGTATTTTCAGGAGGAGCCATCAAGCACACGTCTGTTCTTCCGTTGGGGGGAGATAATTTGACTTATGACATCGCTGTAGGGCTCAGAACACCCAAACTGGAGGCGGAGAAGATCAAGATCAGATATGGATGCGGCCTCTCCTCATTGATCGGCCGGGACGAGACTATTGAGGTACCTGGTGTGGGGGGAAGAAAACCGCGGGTTCTGTCACGGCAGGTCCTGGGGGAGATACTGGAACCGCGGGTTGAAGAAATATTTTCCCTGATCCACAGCGAACTTACGCGCTCTGGGCATGAAGACACTATCAGATCTGGTGTGGTCATCACTGGAGGTTCAGCCGAGTTGCAAGGAGTTACAGAGTTGGCTGAGCAGATATTCAACTCGCCTGCTCGCGTGGGTTACCCTCAAGGGATGAGCGGGCTGGCAGAAATAGTCAACAAACCAATGTATGCAACAGCAGTTGGTCTTGTCCTGTACGGATCAAAAACAAATAATAAGGCCAAAAAGTTTCGGATAAGGGATACAAACATTTTTAACCGTGTCATGGGCAGAATGAAAAAATGGTTTAAGGATATTATTTAGTAAAGGATTCTTTTGGCGATGTAGTCCAGCCAAAGGCAGGGTTGTATAAACCCGCTAAACAATTTTATAATTATATTAGAAGGAGGGAAGAAATGAAATTTGAATTTGTAGACGAAAAGGAACGGTACAATGCTAAGATTAAGGTATTGGGTGTTGGAGGCGCAGGTGGCAATGCTATCAACAATATGATCGCCTCCAAATTAAGGGGGGTGGATTTTATTGTTGCGAATACGGATTGTCAGGACCTTGACCGATCCACATGCTCCCAGAAGATCCAGATAGGACCATCAGTCACTATGGGTCTCGGCGCCGGCGCTGATCCAGAGATCGGGAGACTATCCTGCGAAGAAAGTATCAATGAGGTCAGAGATGCCATAGATCATCCCGATATGGTTTTTATCACCGCCGGGATGGGAGGTGGAACAGGAACAGGTGCATCTCCTGTGGCAGCAAGAGAGTGCAAAGAAAGCGGTGCCCTCACTGTAGCTGTGGTGACCAAACCCTTTTCATTTGAAGGAGAAAAGCGGATGAAAAGGGCGATGGCTGGAATAGAGGAGCTCAAAAAAGAGGTTGACAGTCTCATTATCATCCCTAATGAGCGTCTCAAAGTATTGGGTGGTAAAAGCACATCCTTTAAAGAGCTTATTGCACGGGCAGATGAAGTGCTCCTTCAGGCTGTGAAAGGAATCTCAGAACTTATCATAAGCAACGGCTTTATCAATTTGGATTTTGCAGACATCAAAAGGGTGATGGAGCAGATGGGCACCGCCATCATGGGAATGGGTTGTGCGAGTGGAGAGAACAGAGCCGCGGAGGCGGCCCAGATGGCCATCAACAGCCCGCTTCTCGAAGATATTTCCATCGGTGGGGCTCAGGGATTACTTATGAACATAACCGGTCCCTCTGACATGACAATGGAAGAAATCGATGAGGCCTCCAACTACATTAAAGGGGAAGTGAACCAGGACGCGGAGATATTCTGGGGCGTGGTCTTTGATGATACCCTGGAGGATGAGGTTCATGTTACTGTTATTGCTACCGGCATAGACAATGGTGCTCGCAGTAATAGCAATTATTGCCCGCCTGAATACAGTAATGTGGTTAAAATCAGAGATATAACACCTGAAGAAGCAGGGGAAAGCTGGACCGTCAAAATGAACGGCGAGAGCCTTGATACCCCCACGTACCAGAGAAAGGGCAAAGAACTTTCGACTTGTGCTGAAGAGGGCGAGATCAGCCTGAGAAGAAAGAGTATCCTCAATAGATTCCAGCTAAAGGATAATCTGGATTACCCTACATTTCTCAGAGAAAAGGCCGACTGATAAGTTACGGGTTACAGGTTACAAATCGCAGGATCATTGAGGGGCTAAGCGTAGCTCTTTACATATTGGAAGGTAAATTGAAACATGCCACGAGACATTGTTTCCATTTACAGAACCAGGTTAGCCAGGGAGAAGGGAGCAGTCAAAAAAGATTGGGGTGGCAAGCTGTCAGTTGCACTTACCTACCCCAATTATTACCGCCTTGGCATGTCAAATCTGGGCTTCCAGGTTGTTTACAATATTCTGAACCAAAGGTCCGACGTTGTCGCGGAGCGTGTTTTCCTGCCTGAAGGCCAAGAGATGTCCCTTTACCTTCGGTCAGGAAAATCGCTCATGTCGTTGGAATCCCAGGCTCCCCTCCAAAAATTCGACCTTGTTGCCTTTTCCCTCTCCTTTGAAAATGACTATCCAAATATCCTGAAGATTCTGGAAATGGGAAAGATCCCCCTTCATTCTGATGAAAGATCCTACCCATGCCCTTTGATCATGGCCGGAGGCGTTACGACCTTTCTAAACCCTGAGCCTTTAGCCGCCTTTATTGATTTCTTTTTGATGGGTGAAGCTGAGGCAAATCTAAATGAATTTATAGATCATCTTTCAGATTTCATATCGTCTAATCTTGAAAGAAGCGAGATTGCAAAGAATCTTGCTACAAATATGACCACGCTTTATGTCCCTTCACTTTACGAGCCGAAATACCATAAAGATGGAACCCTTAAATCCTTTCTGCCCAAAGAGAGTAAAGTACCTGAGAAGATCAAAGTGGCATGTTCCGCAACTGGCGGGTCCACAGAACAAAAGGTGCCTCTTTCTACCATCACAACACCGGATACAGAATTTGGTAACAAAGTTCTGATCGAACTGGGGAGGGGATGCGGCCGTTCATGCCGGTTTTGTGCTGCGGGATATATATATCGCCCTCCGAGGGTCCATCCGGAATCTGATCTCCTAACGGCGACTGAGAAAGCCCTGAAGCAATGCAAACAGGTGGGATTGTTGAGCGCCGCAGTATCGGATATACCCGGCATAGAAAACCTGTCCTCCCTGATCTTGAAGCATGGAGGCCGTTTTTCTGTTTCATCATTGAGGGCAGATAGCTTATCCCAGGGCCTTCTTGATCACCTGAAGCAGGCAGGACAAAAGACAGTGGCAATTGCCCCAGAGGCTGGTTCCGAAAGACTTCGAAGAGTGATTAACAAGCATCTAACAACGAAGCAAATCACGGACGCGGTAAATCTGATTTCGAAGACAAGTGATTTTACCATTAGGCTGTATTTTCTAATAGGTCTTCCCACAGAAACAAGAACCGACGTGTCTGAGATCGTAGATATTGTCAAAGTCATAAAACACAATATGGTTAAAGTGTCTGCGCCACGTGGGAGAATAGGCCAAATAAAATTGAGCGTGAACTGTTTTGTACCGAAACCCTCCACCCCTTTTCAGTGGTTTGCCATGGAGCAGGCATCTTCCCTCAAAGAAAAGGAAAAATGGTTAAAGAAGACGCTGGCCAAAGAAGGGGGAGTCAAGGTGAATTCTGACCTTCCTAAATGGGCCTATGTCCAGACACTGCTCGCCATGGGAGACAGAAGGGTTGCCTCCATCCTGCTTATGTCCCATAATTTGGACGGAGATTGGACAAAAGCCCTTCGCTTCTCCGATGTAAACCCTGACTTCTTTGTGTATCGTCCAAAGGGTCTGGATGAAGTCCTTCCGTGGGATTTTATTGATCACGGCATTCTGAAAGGACATTTAATAAAGGAATATGAGTTAGCACTGAAAGGGGAAGAATCAGACATATGCCATGTGGGTGAATGCTACCGCTGCGGAGTATGTTAATGGTTGAAAAGCCTCTCTCCAGGATCAGGAAATTCGTGGCAGGAGATATCAATAAAATACTTGAGATTGAGGAACAGGCATTTCCAAAGACTCCTTATACAAAAGAGGCTTTTTTAAACTATGCAAACAGACTACCGGATAGTTTTATTGTTGTGGAATCCGGTAAAGATATTGTGGGATACATTATCTTTGATATGAGCGGTCATGTCCATTCAACTGCTGTTAAAACCGGGTACAGAAAAAAGGGCTTTGGGAAAGAGTTGTTCGCGCATGCTTTAATGTGTGTTGAGAAAAAATTATGGCTCGAAGTCAGGTCAAAGAACAGGGCAGCAATAGAGTTTTATAAAAGAATGGGTATGAAAATTGTTAACACAATTCCAGGCTACTATGGGAACGATGACGCCCTGATTATGGTCTTGAATAACGAGAAGTAAACCCTAACCAGCAACTCGAAACCCGTAACTCGTAACATTCCATGCACGAGGTAAAAATTTCTGTCCCAAAGAAACATCTTGCTTTAAACAAATCATGTAATTTCCGAGACGTTTCTTACTATCCTATCATCTCTTTAAATTCGTTTTCGTCTAATACTCTTACCCCTAATCTCAATGCATTATCATATTTTGAGCCCGGGTCTTTACCTGCAATGACGAAGTCAGTTTTATTACTCACTGAGGAGGCCACTCTTCCTCCCATATCTTCAATTACTTTCCGTGCCTCGGCCCTGGTGAAAGAATCTAAGCCACCAGTCAAAACAAAAGTCTTGCCTGAAAGGGGAGTTTCCCTTACCTCAATCTTCTCAGCAGGAAATTTCACCCCTCCTTCTTTTAGTTTCTCAAGGACTTTTAGATTCTTAGGGTTATGGAAGAAGCTGTATATGCTTTGAGCCACTATGGGTCCTATCTCATAAATCCGGGCAAGATCCTCAGTAGTTTGCCCGGCCAAATTATCAATGGATTTAAAGCTCTTTGCCAATACTCCGGCCAGATGGTATCCCACATTCCTTATACCCAATGCATATATCAAATTTGTTAAACCCGGGTTTCTGCCTTTGTCAATAGCATTAAGGATATTTTCAGCCAGCTTGTCGCCCATCCTATCCATCTTCATTATGTCTTCTTTTTTCATAAAATACAGGTCGGCCTGATCCTGGATGATTTTTTTCTCCACCATTTGATCTAATAACTTATATCCCAGGCCGTCCATATTCATAGCCCCTTTGGAGACGAAATGGGCCAGGTTTTCTTTGATCTGAGCGGGGCAGGCGATTCCTGTGCAACGATGAACTGCTTCTCCTTCGGGTCTCTCTGCCCTGGATCCGCAGACCGGGCATCTATCCGGCATGCTGAACTTCTCTTCTTTTCCGGTTCTTTTCGACGACACCACCTTAACCACTTCCGGGATCACATCCCCTGCCCTTTGAATTATGACGGTGTCGCCAACCCTCACATCTTTTTTCCTTATTTCGTCCTCATTGTGCAAACTAGCTCGGCTTACCTCCACTCCTCCCACTCTGACCGGTTCCAGCATGGCCACAGGAGTTAGAGCCCCTGTCCTTCCCACACTGATGATTATATCCTTTATTTTAGTGTGCTCCTGTTGAGCAGGGAATTTCCAGGCAATTGCCCAGCGAGGGCTGCGGGAAAGCTCGCCCAGTTTTTCCTGCAAGGCAAATTCATTAACTTTAATAACGATTCCGTCTATCTCATAAGGCAAATCGTTTCTCTGGTTAAGTATCTTTTGATAATATTCTTTGACCTGCTCGACACTTTCGCATAATTTAACATATTGGCTGATCTTAAAACCGAGCTTTTTTAAATAGTTAAGGCTGTCCCAGTGATTGGCTAATTCTTTTCCCTCAACCCTCCCTGTTGCATAGGCAAACATTTTTAATGGCCTGGTGCTGGTTATTTTTGGATCAAGCTGTCTAACCGATCCGGCAGCGGCATTTCGAGGATTGGCAAATAGAGGTTCTCCCCTTTCCGTCCTCTCTCTGTTGAGCCTCTCGAAATCAGGCTTGTTTATAATTACCTCGCCCCGGATCTCGATTAAGTCAGGATTCGGATCCCCCAAAAGCCTCAAAGGAATAGGTTTGATGGTTCTTAGATTCAAGGTGACATCTTCTCCCACCATGCCATCACCCCTGGTGGAACCCAAAACAAAAATTCCCTTCTCATACACAACCTCCACTGCCAGTCCATCAAATTTCGGTTCCACAACATATCTAATCACCTTCTCACTGACCTCTGAGAGTTCTAAGACCCTGCGGTGGAAGTCCAGAAACCCAGCCTCGGATGTGGCTTTGTTCAGGCTCAACATGGGGAGGCTGTGCCTGACTGATTTGAATTCCTCTAAAGGGGTGGCTCCCACCCTTTGGGTAGGAGAATCAGAGGTGACAAGCTCCGGATATTTCTCTTCCAATTCCACAAGCTGATCAAAGAGCCGGTCATATTCAGCGTCAGAGACCTCCGGGTTATCTAAGACGTAATACAGATAATTGTGATGATTTATCTGTTCCCTTAATTCTTGAATCCCGTCTACGGTTTTTTTGTCTTGCTCAGTCATGGTTTAATTAATCCCTAAACCATCCCGCAGTAGCGGGATGGTTCCAGCTATGCTATGCGTGTTAGATAGTGATTTGTGATGCCCTATGAAGTAAAGTTCAAATGACAAAATCCAAATGTCAAATCAAATCCAAAGCCCCAATGTCAAAATATTTTCCAAAACGATCAGTTATTTATCTTTTTCCCATTGTGCATCTTCACCAGTGTAGACTGCGTTTGG
>JAIVXD010000034.1:0-12092 GCA_048636195.1 Anaerolineales bacterium | reverse complement strand
TTTTCAGAAAAAGATGAAAGTTGTATGGCCTGTCACCACTCTGTTGACCAGGCAGACCCTGAGAGTCAAAAGATGATTTCAAAGCTTTGTTTCCACTGCCATGAACAGAATGGAGCCTTGGCCAGGGAGATGGGGCGGTGGCCAGTATCTCCAATAATTGAGCAGGAATATGAGTCTACACCACACGCCAATATTGCTTGTACGGTCTGTCATCTCCGGGCCTTGGGCTTCAATCATGGGGAACAACAGGTGGGAGATTGCAGTCAATGCCATTTTCCCCATGATGAGAAAGTAGCGCACGATGCCCATATGGCGGTTTCGTGCGAAGCATGCCATCTCAATGGGGTTCAACCGGTAAGAGACCCCAAGTCAAAGCTTGTCGTATGGACGAGGGAGCATAGTCCGGGTCAGACTTTTAGAATTCATGATATGGCCCTTGAACCGGATGAAACATCCTGCAAGAGATGTCACCTCAAGGGAAATCAGATCGGGGCGGTCTCCATGATTTTGCCGGCCAAGAGCATTTTGTGTATGCCCTGTCATGCAGCCACCTTTTCAGCCGGTGACACCACGACTATCCTTTCTCTGATCGTTTTCTTGGTCGGTATCGTGATGGTTATATCCTATGTCTTGTCCGGTTCTATGCCTGGAGAGGCTGATACAGGGCCTCTTAACAAGCTCTTTAAACTGTTGTGGAATGCAGTTAGAGCTGTTTTTTCGCGAAAGATTTTTTCCATCATCAAGACCATGATCCTTGATGTCCTCCTGCAAAGGAGGCTATACCGTCAGTCCGGAAGGCGTTGGCTTATCCACAGTCTGATTTTCTATGCCTTTGTTTTCCGTTTTTCCTGGGGGATTGTGGCCCTGATCGGATCTCTTTGGAAACCTGAATGGTCCTCAGTATGGGTTATGCTGGATAAGAACCATCCGATAACGGCCTTTCTGTTTGACCTTACAGGAATTATGGCCATTTCAGGTGTGATATTGGCGTTTATTCGCGGGTGGCGCACCAGGTCGGAGCTAATTACAGGTCTTCCCAGGCAGGATCGTACGGCATTAGGCTTGATTGCCGGTATTGTGGCGATCGGTTTTATACTGGAAGGGATGCGAATTGCCATGACCGGCAGTCCTACCGATAGCACGTATGCATTTGTCGGTTATTGGATCAGCACATTCTTTTCAGACCCACTTGCATTGACCGGTGTTTATGGATATATCTGGTATCTCCATGCCATTCTTACCGGGGCGTTTGTTGCCTACATACCCTTTAGCCGGTTGCTCCATATTATTTTGGCACCGCTGGTATTGGTGTTTAATGGGATCCCTAAGCATGAAGGCAATAAAAGGTAGTGCTCTTGCGTGACTATTGACGAAAGAGTTAGGCTCTGATACAAAAATATAGAAACTCAAAGTGACTGGAGACAAGAAATAGTTGGAATTTACAACCATAAAAGGGTTCAAAGATATTCTGCCTGAAGATGTGGAGACTTGGCAGAGACTTGAATCGGAGGCGAGAAGGGTCTTTCATTCTTTTGGTTTCAAGGAGATAAGGCCGCCCCTCCTCGAAAGAACTGAACTTTTCAGCCGGGGCATTGGGCAGGAAACAGATATTGTTTCAAAGGAGATGTATACCCTTAAGGACAGCAAGGGAAGAGGGCTTACATTACGACCAGAGGCCACGGCTTCCGTGGTCAGGGCCTATGTCCAGCACAGGCTCTATCTAAAGAATCCGATCCAGAAGCTCTTTACCATCGGCCCCATGTTCAGACATGAGAGGCCTCAGAAGGGGAGGTTCCGACAATTTCATCAGATAAACGCGGAGATCTTTGGCGACCCTGGCTCCAGATCTGATGCGGATATTATCATTATGGCCATGTTTTTTCTGGAGACTATCGGTTTGTCTGGTCTTGCTCTCCATATTAACTCCCTGGGGTGTCATAAGTGCAGGGTCAGCTTCAAGAAAGAGCTTAAGAAATACCTGATTCAAAAAATCCATGTCCTGTGTTTAGATTGCCAGAGGCGGACGGAGAGCAATCCCCTGAGGGTTTTTGATTGTAAAGTTGACACTTGCAAGGAGACGGTTTCAGGCGCTCCCTCAATCCTTGATTATATCTGTGAAGATTGCCAGGAGCATTTTGAGTCTGTTCAGGGCTATCTTGAGAGCTCGGGTATTCCTTTTGTATTAAATCACAAACTTGTCAGGGGGCTTGATTACTATACCAGGACCACCTTTGAGATCCAGACGGATCGTCTGGGTGCACAAAATGCGGTGACGGGCGGCGGTCGCTATGACGGTCTGGTCAAACTCCTTGGAGGCCCGGACCACCCTGGCACTGGTTTTGCCATGGGAATAGAACGGCTGGTCGCACTTCTGGATGAGGATGCGGAACAGGAAGTCCGGACACCGGATCTTTTTGTAGCAGCACTGGGTGATACGGCCGAAAAGAAGGCCTTTAACTGGGTAAATGACCTGAGAAGAACGGGCATCTGGGTGGAGACGGAATATAGCTCAAAGGGACTGAAGGCCCAGATGAAGAGAGCTGGACGCCTGGGCGCAAGGAAGGTCCTTATCGTGGGAGATGATGAGCTGGCTTCCGGGAAAGGTATCCTGCGTGACATGGAAAAGAAGGTTCAGGAGGAAGTGGAACTCCAAAACATTGTAAACAACCTCAAGGGAATACTAAAAGAATCGACAGGATAACCCCGCGTTCCGCGGGGCCCCGACAGCGGGATCTACACTTCACTACGACAGGCATGGAGACATGATATTATACTGTCCATCCTGTCAGAAAGCATAAGAGTGCTGCGATAAATGAAAGAAGACCAAGATATACGAATAGATTCCATGGGAGATTGGAAGCGTACCCATGACTGTGGAAGCCTCAGGTCAGATAACGTAGACCAGGAAGTAGTGTTAATGGGGTGGGTGAACTCGAGGCGTGATCTCGGAAATTTGATCTTCATTGATCTGAGGGACCGGGAGGGGATCACGCAGATCGTATTTGATCCACAGGTGGATAAGGAGAGTCACGAAAGGGCCCATATCCTGAGAGGCGAATGGGTTATTGCGGTTAAATGCACGGTTGTGCCTCGGCTCAAGGGCCAGGAAAATTTTACCCTGCCAACCGGATCCATTGAATTAAAAGTAAGTGAACTGAAAATCCTCAACAGGACTGAGACCCCTCCCTTTCAGGTGGATGGAGCGGTGGATGGTTCAGAGACCCTCAGGCTGAAGTACAGATATTTGGAATTGCGAAGGCCCCAGGTCTTGAGCGCCTTCCGTAAACGCCACCTGATTGCATCGTGCATAAGGGAATACTTGGACAGCAAAGGCTTTATTGAGGTCGAGACACCCTTTCTCACCAAAAGCACGCCGGAAGGTGCCAGGGATTACCTGGTGCCCAGCAGGGTCAACAGGGGCCTGTTTTATGCACTGCCACAATCGCCCCAGCTATTTAAACAACTTCTCATGATTGCCGGATTTGACCGCTATTATCAGATTGTGCGGTGCTTTCGGGATGAAGACCTCCGGGCGGATCGCCAGCCCGAATTCACCCAGGTGGATCTGGAGATGGCCTTTGTGGATGAAGAGGATGTTATGGGGGTTTTTGAGGAGATGATGAGGGATCTTTTTCGTAAAATACAGGAATTCGATATGGCTTCCCCTATACCCCGCCTTGAGTATCATGAGGCCATGGACCGGTTTGGCACGGATAGACCTGATATACGGTTCGCTATGGAACTAAATGACTTAACGGACATTGCAGGCCGATCGGATTTCAGAGTTTTTAAGGGTGTAATCGAAGAAGGGGGTGTGGTCAAGGCCATAACCGTCAAAGATGGGGCTGTATCTTTTTCGAGAAAAGTCCTGGATGAACTCTCCGGCCTGGTGGTCGAATACGGGGCAAAGGGCCTGGCATGGGTCAAAGTCAATAAAGATGGCTGGCAGTCCTCCCTTAACAAATTTTTTAGGGACGAAGACAAAATGGCTGTTAATGAAAAGGTGAAAGCAGCCCCTGGTGATTTGATTTTAATTGTGGCTCAGGAACACACAATAGCCAATGAAGCCCTTGGAAAGCTTCGTCTGGAGGTGGCGCGGCGACTGGACCTGATCCCTCAAGACAGCTATGAGTTTGTGTGGATCACGAGATTTCCCTTATTGGAGTATAACGAAACCGAAGGGAGGTTTGAGGCAGTTCACCATCCGTTTACCGCGCCATTGGAGGAAGACCTGGCTTTGCTGGACGATCACCCTGAGCGAGTGAGGTCCATGGCATATGATCTGGTTTTAAACGGGGCTGAGATAGGCGGGGGAAGTGTGAGGATTCATAGTCTTGCCACTCAACAAAAGGTGTTCAGGGCCCTTGGTATCTCAGACCAAGAGGCCCAAATGAAGTTCGGGTTTTTTTTAGAGGCGCTGAGATATGGCGCTCCTCCCCATGGGGGAATCGCCCTGGGCTTTGACCGTCTGGTGGCTATCATGACAGGGGTCAAGTCAATCCGGGAGGTCATCGCCTTCCCAAAAACAACCAGCGCAGCATGCCCGCTTACTGATGCACCATCCAGCGTGGATGAAGCACAGCTCAAGGAACTGGGGTTGCGTTTCGATCTGGAACAGTAAACCTTAATGCCTTCCAGTTCTAATGCTCATCCCGCAAAATATACCTGCGCTTGCGCCCAGGCTATTCGCAATCATATCCCAAATTGAGAAAAGTCTCCCTGGTACAAAACCCTGTGCAAATTCAAGTCCGATTCCCAGAGGGATCATCAAAAGTGCCCATGCCAGGGCCTTCTTTGCACTTGCAAGCCCAAAGAACGGCAGGACTGACAGGCAGAAATAAGCAAGAAAATGATATAGCTTGTCTGACCACCTGAAATAAAACGGAAACTCAACCTGAGGTATTACGGAGAGATAAGACACTGTGCCGATGGATATGATCCAGACGACAATTACAAATTTTTGAAATGAACACCAATGAACTTTCATGTGGTTTTATCCAGCGGCCTCCAAAGAACTACAGCTGAAATGAAATAGAGCACTAAAGCTATTCCTATAACAAGATTGAAACCAAAATGAACGGACAATATGGTCGCCAGAATGGCGCTTAGTACCGAGGCACAGCCATTTATCCCCCAGGCCCATGGAATAAAATCCGGTCTTGCATAAGCTACTTTCGACAGGCCAAGCGGAAAAGGCATGCCCATGCAAAAGGCCAATGGAGCAATAAGAAGGATGGTAATTGGGATTTTCCATAAGTTTGATAAGCACATCCAGTGTTGAAATATGAGAGGCAGAAATATCACATAGAGGAAAGAAATAATCCCAATACCTGCAACCGCAGTGGCGATGGGCAACCCGTTGGCGCGCGCATGAAATCTTTCAAGATTTTCGGACCAGCGTTTGGAGAAACCACTTCCCAGGCCGGCGAAGGTGAGGAAGGCGCATAAAACAGCAGATGCTGAATAAACCGGATGATGGAGAAAAAGAATAAATTTCTGAATAAATGCCATTTCAATGAATAGAAATGCAAGCCCCAGGCAGAAGAAATAGGAAATAACCCGTCCTCGCTGTCGCCTGGCCATTATATTGCGTGTCAGAAGTGCGAGGGGAAGTAAAACAAGGACAAAGCTCATTATGACAGCCTGAAGGAGTGTTGCAACCAGGACCGGGTAGCCCCATTCAAGCAGTGGCAGCCCGCCTTGTCCTTTCAGTGCCAGGATTTCTCGAAGCGTACGCCACTTGAAAAAGTGAAAAAAATAGGGCCGATCATCAGTAGTAGGGGAGATATGAAATTTGTAACGATTGACAAATTCATCCCTTTCTTTTCCAAGAAGCGCAGTCACTCCTTGATAAAAATATGGTTCTTCCAGGAGATTATATTGATTGACGTCAGTTTTCGTGATCCCGGGATAATATACAGCGTCAAATGACCGTTCGTGGCAAAAAGATTTTATGGCAGAGACCTCGGCCTTTGAAAACACACCTTTTTTTAGCAGCAATGTCGCTGTCTTCCAGCTTCGGATCATTGCCAGTTGCTGGCCGGGATCATCCATACCCAATTCTTGACATGCCGTGATTGCGGTCCCAAAAAGCCTTAAAGCATCTTTCGGCGGCACCTTAAGCCAACGGGTGATGGCCAAAAAACCGCCAGGCTTCAGGCGGTGAAAATATTCCTGTAAGGCCTCCACTGTGTAGAGATATGAGGCGTTAAGCGCTCCTGCCCCTGATATGGAGGAGCTGAAAGAGTCCAGCAAAGAGACTTGAATTAAATCGTAACTCTTCCTCCCTTTAGTCACAAATCCTCGCGCTTCAGCAAGGTGAACCATGACTTCGTCTTTTTGGTAAATATGGCCGGCAAAATCTGCATGCATCCGGCGAACGAGGTCTACGACCTGAGGGTTAAGTTCCACCGCATCAATATTTTTTGCCTGGTGGTACAGGGCCATTAAAACATCCATTCCACCTCCGGCACCAAGGATCAGGACTTCAGGCCCCTCCAACAGATGGTAAGGGAGAGCGGATGAAAGATAATCTAAATGGGCGATATGTTCCCGGTTACCGTTATACCGTGTGATTGGGCTAAAGGCATCGCCGTCAGTGAAAATGCCTAACTGTGGTGGGGGTTCCATGGAACAGTTCAAACTCAGGCCGGGCGCATATCGAAAAGGAATGGTGGGGCTTTGAACAACTGCAAGCCACCCCAGGGGACTGAAATGTTCACTGATGATTTTGGTATTAGGAGCACGTAGCGCAAGGCTTAATCCCTTATACTCCGATATCCGAAGGGAAACCCACTCTTGGGGCCAGATAAAAGGCGCCATACAGCCAAATAGCATTAAACCGAATGCAGCTCTGCGGGACCAGGATACATGTAAGCTCAGGGCTAATAATGCAGCGGCGAAGGGTCCTGCGGCCCCGAGAATCTTGAGACAGGTGGCGGGAGAAAATTTAAAAAGCATAAAAACCATCAAAAGAGCGCCCACGCCGGCCCCAAGGAGATCAAAACGGTAAATGCGATGGATCTGATCTTTAAAGCGTATAAAAACAATGCAGATACAATTCGCTGCACAGAAAAAAGGCACGAAAAGGGCCAGATAAACGCCGAGCAAGCGGAGAAACTGCCTGTTTTCCCACATGATTTCAAGAGGATTAAAGGCAATCTGCTGGGCAATGATGAAACTGCCCACCATTGTGAGACCAAAAAGAGTCGCATTGCCTATGAAAAACACGCCAAATCGGGGAACAAACCATTTCTGGGTGAGGGCGACGAAGGTACCGCTTGCGCCATAGCCGAGGAGGGCGAGGCTGATAATCATGGAGACGAAATGGTGCCACTGGATGATGCTGAGTAACCGTATCAGAAGGATTTCATAACTGATTGCTGCGGCTGAAATGAGAAAGATAGAAAAACCAGGGCGTATCATCAATGACCACCGGTAAGGGGCACAAATATAACGGGCAGTACCTGTTTCGTTATGATTTTACCATCATTTCTCTTTTCCACCAGCATAAGCTGTTGAGTCATAAACGCACCGCCAACAGGAATGACCATTTTGCCCCCGGGCCTCAATTGCTTGATGAGAGGTGGCGGGACGTGGTTGGCTGCGGCTGTAACGATAATACCATCAAAGGGAGCAAGTCCTTCAAGACCATAATATCCATCACCGACCTGAACAGCTATATTCTGATAACCCAGATCCTCTAACCGCCCTTTTGCCTGCTCCCCGAGTTCTTTGATTATCTCAATTGTGTAGACCTTTTTAACCAATTCAGCCAGGATAGCCGCCTGATACCCGGAACCTGTTCCCACCTCCAGGACGATATCATCGCCCTCAACGTCGAGAAGGTCAGTCATTAAGGCCACAATGTACGGTTGGGAAATAGTCTGGCCATAACCAATGGGAAGAGGGCGATTTTCATAAGCTGCACGCCTGAGACTCCTTGGTACAAATTCATGCCGGGGCACGTTCGCCATAGCCTTCATAACGGATGTGCTCAGTTGTTTTTTACCTATTCTCCTGCTTGTTGCCTTTACGTCCCCTTCGATTTCTTTGATCATCCGCTCGCGCTGTACCTGGTACTCTTCACTACCTATGGCAGGAGCTATTCCCACTGCAATGACTCCCGTTAAAATTGTGAATAAAACGACACGGAATCTATTCATCTGTATTCTCCTTCGGATGTTTGTGGGAGCATTGACGCGCTATTGCCTATAACCTTCAGGAACAGGTTCTCCATCCACGTAGACATTGTTTTTTTCATCAAGCGCGAAGCGGCCCCTGGATATCATCTCGATGCTCAAGGGGAATATCTCCCAATCTCCAACTGCCTTAAGGCGCTCCTGATGCTCATCCACTATTTCGAGGAATTTCTCTTTATCTTTGGTCAGCCTTTCAAGGGACTCTGGAAGTTCAACAAATAGAGGTTTTGACACCATCAAAAGGGGCCCCGTATCAACACCTTCATCTGTCCAGAGTGTGGAAGCACGAAGCATGGTTTCTCCGGCATGGATTGCATCCCGAACCGCATTGTCGCCCACATATTTTCTCCGGCCATCAGACAAACAGATAGAAAGATCGGCTGGATGAACGTTAACGCACCTGTTCAGGGTGATGTAACTCATGTATCCGCCAAGAGCGATCACATCGATATCAAAGGTCTCCACTAACCCTTTGGCCACACGATCATATTCCTTTCTGGCCGCAAGGCCCGCAGGTGTTTTAACAGATCTTTTTAGTGATCTTACTCGATGGAACGCGCGAATATCATAGCTGAAGTAGGGGAGGCTATTTTCACAGGCTATTTTTTCTCCGGCACAGGCCCCGTCTGACCGATCACTGAATATGAAGATTACTTGAAACGGGGATGTCGCCTCCCTGGCCTCCAACTCTTTTTCACGTTGGATCAGTTTTGTAATGTTCGTGCCTGAACCTGACATAAAGGCTGCCACCCGCATGGGACGCCCCGATTTTTCTGGATTGAAGATGGGTGTGATGGGCATTATGAACCTTCCTCCATTAACGCTTCCACAGGTTTCAGGCGATACGGGCTCCCCTGCTCTATGGCTGCCAGTACGCTTCCCCCACCGGTGAAATAGTAGGTCTCCGGTGCATCGAGGCCTGCCATATAGATACCGGGGCAGAGATTCTTAAGCTCCTGAAGGGTATCTCCCCCTCCAAATAGCTTCAATGCCGGCCCATTGTTGGCAATCAACCGATACAGGGCCTGGGAGCCCTGAAAAAACGAGGGCATCAATCCCATAACCGCATTCACAAAGATAGTTTTTGCTGAATTGATGGCATCTTTCACGTTTGGCTCTTCAAGAGATCTTGGATCGATATCCAGAAGGTACTTAAATGTTTTTCCTTCTTTGAAATCATCGATTTTGACAGTCCTGTATTGTCCCTCACTTTTTCCTTCTGTTGTATCTGACTCCACCAAATAGGGCAGTTCCAGGATCTTACTCTCTTTCCTGTCCAGCTCGACAAGTTCCATTGCAAGCGCTCTGTCTTCCTTCGAGACCCCGGCAATTTCCACTCCATATTTGGCTGAAAGGAAGGTGTTGTACATCAGTCCACCTAAAATCAAATTGTCCACCTTGTTGTAGAGGGCCTTGAGCGGGCCAATCTTAGTGTCGTATTTGGCCCCTGCAATGACTGCGATAAAGGGCCTTTTGGGATCAAGCACCCTGTGGAGATTCTTGAGCTCTTTCTGGAGCAGGGCACCTGCATAGGCAGGTAAGAGCTTGGCCACATCATAGGTGGATACGTGGGCCCGATAAGAGCCAAAGGCATCGTTGACATAAAGGTCTGCCACGGCGGCGAGCTCTCTGGCAAATACGTCCCTCTCAGGCCCTTCAGCCTGCTCCCCTCTAAACCAGCGCGAATTGGGGAGATAAACCAGCCCGACCCGCCCTCTTTTTAGGTCTTCAATGGACGATTCAATGGTTTCATCAAGGTGCATAATGCCATTTTCAGGATCTATCGGGAACTCCTGGACATGTATTTTAATGGAGAGTTTCTCTTCAAGGTACTGAGCTATAGGCCGGACAGATTCTCCTTCCCTGCAGGTGATTTTGCCCGATTTCTTATCTCTGGGCCGGCCAACGTGGGTCATAAGTATGGCCCGTCCCCCTTTCTCAGCAATGGCATAGAGCGTTCCTAAGGTGGCCTCAATGCGATACGGGTCTTTGATGATTCCATTCTTAACAACATTATGATCCACCCTGACGAGGACCACCTTACCTTTCATATCGGCCTGTTGAAACAACCTCAGCCGGGAATCCAATTCTTTGTTTTCCATTTGGCACCCTCCATATTTTGTATTATGGTAACAACTCGGCTATATTTTTAGTAACTCAGGTTCAAAGTTCCATGGTTCACGGTTCAAGGGTTCAAGGTTCAATTCTTGTACACGGAGTGCTTTTGGGGTACGTATTTATGAGAAAAGTGTCAGCTTCGTCAGGCCTAATCCAAAATTTGGAGCTAAATTGGCAATTACTTGGAAAAATGAGTGTTTTGACGACGATTTCGGGTCTTCAATCCCTTCTTTGTCCTTCTTAACCCTGAACGTTGAACCCTGAACCTGTAAACGGTTACAAATATATAAGCCTTTTTCCTGGCGCTAATCAAGATTAAATTGCATTTTGAATAAGGAGAGTCAAACATGATTGTAAGAAACGTTAACGACAAGGAAGTCCTGGACACTACCTACCTTGCGCATGGCGGGGCCATTGCACAGATGATCCTGGACCGTCGAACCCTGAAAGAGATCGGCTTCCTGGCCATTGCCAGGCTGGCACCTGGCAAAGAAATCGAAGCACATGTTGATCCTATGGAAGAGATTTACTTTGTCCTGAGCGGCTCGGGGGAAATGCGCGTGGATGAGGAAGTCAGGCAGGTGGGACCAGGGGATGCCACATGGATTCCTGTTGGTTCTGCCCACTCACTTTTAAATAGTGGGCAAGAAGACTGCGTAATCTTAGTCGTTGCATCCCCTGCCTGGTAAGGAGCCCCATTGAATATCTTGATCATACGACCCGGGGCCTTTGGTGACACCCTCATGCTCTTACCCTCGCTGGTTAATATCTCAGGGCAGTTGACCATCACCCTTGTGGCCCGGCAGCCCGGGTTGTATTTTATCCAGGATTTTGTGAACCGCTCAATGGATCTTGATGGCGCCGGTTGGCACAGGCTTTTTTTAGAAAGCCCGGCTAAAGAGGGGTTGCCGGTCTCCCAGACAGACTTTGTGGTGGCATTTTTAAATGATGAAGGCGGAGCGATCCGTCGTAATTTGAACGCATACTTTCCCAACACTCCGATTCATCTTTTCCCTTCCTTCCCTGCAAAAGGAGAAAAAATCCATGTTGCCCGCTACATTTCAAACTGTCTCAAGACAGCGGGCCTTCCAATTGATCCTCGGGCAGCCTTTGAAAATGCCGTTATGCACCCTCTCATGAGCATGGAACGCCCATTGCAATCCTGCGACACGGCGGTAGTCCATCCGGGTTCAGGGGGCTCTAAGAAGAACCAGCCGCCTGATTTTTGGCTCAAGGTCCTGAGCAGGTTTGTGAGAGAGCCTGCCTTTCAAAAAGTGGACACATCGCTTTTGCTCGGTCCGGCAGAAGCATCTCTTCATTCCTTTTTTAGAAAGAATTTGGAGTCCACCAAATGGGAAATTTGCTTTTGTCCTGATAATGAGACACTCACCGGGCTTCTGGAAAAGGCGTGTCTTTACCTGGGCCACGACAGTGGCATCACCCATTTGGCTGCTATGTTGGGAATCCCCACCGTTGCCCTGTTTACAGAAAGCAATTCAGTCCAATGGCATCCTTTGGGTCCGGCTGTACAGGTTGTTCAGAAAAAAGGGCCCGGGATCGGGCTTATCAAAGAGGTCCTGAAAGCAGCGATAGACCTGAGTCATGCTGCCGGCATGGATGGTCTTAATAAACTCTTGTGAGTTCAATAAGTCCGGGCGTTCCGACTTCTTCCCCCTTTTGCAAAGGGGGATTGAGGGGGATTTTCCTAATACAGCCCGGAGTTATTGAGAACTTACCTTTCCACGTAACATCTCAATGAGTCGGGGTAATCCA
>JAIVXD010000033.1:0-12095 GCA_048636195.1 Anaerolineales bacterium | reverse complement strand
CGGAAATTTTGGAAGAGATGGCCTGGCATCATCGAAAGAGTCTGAAAGGTTACACAAAGAGGATGCTTTTTTATTTGTTGGTTGTCACTGGTGTGTCTTCGATAACCATCTACACGCTTTACACGATGGCACCGGACGTCGTAGAGCGCTTTAATACATTATATCTTCCATTGACCGTTCCTTTTGTGATTTTCGGAATATTCCGCTACATCTATCTTGCCCGCCACTCCGAAGATGTCGGAAACCCGGTACAACTTTTCATCACGGACCGGCCTCAAATCATCAACTCCATGTTGTGGGTCATTTCCGTGTGTCTTATTATCTACGGGAATAGACCACACTTATGAAAAACAATCTGAGCTCTCGCCACCTCAGGGCTGAATTCCCTATGAGAGGACTGGCGATCTGGCTGGGCACCCTGATCTCAGCACACTACTGCACTTCAAAAGAAATAGGGATGCCCTTAAATAATTCAATATGGTAAAGGGGTCCATACGATTATAAATTTACCGGCGCAAGAGATTTGAGGGACGGGGCCCCAGTTAAACAAGCTGCACTCGTCTTCTACAAGGAATTTAACGGGGCAGGCATGCTGAGGCAGTTTTAAAATGTTCAATTTTGTTCAAGATCAAGGAAGGCGAAAATTTTAGAGTATCAGCGACTTGAAATACTATAAAAAAAGTATAGTATATCGCATCAACAAAAACCCTAACGCTGCAAACCCGCATCGGGGTAAAACGCGCCAGAGTGCACCAGATAAGAACGTAGATTCATAAGGCAGAAAGGAGTTCCTATATGCCATCAAAGGTAAACAGTTGTGTGACTCTGCATCATGGCAGGGTCTTTAAACTGGTCAGGGAGAATGTCACATTGACCAACGGTGTCACTGTGGATCTTGACATAATCCGTCATCCTGGGGCCTCGGCCATGGTGCCGATCTCTGATAAAAGCACTGTTATATTGATCAAACAATATCGCCATTCCATTGGAGATTTTATTTGGGAGATCCCTGCAGGAACCCTCGACCCGGACGAGACACCCCTTGAATGCGCCAAAAGAGAATTGGCCGAGGAAACGGGATTTTTGGCAGATGAGTGGCAAAAGATGGGAGAGATCACACCTGTACCGGGTTACTCGGATGAGCGCATCCACATCTTTATTGCTGCTAACCTGAAACCCACTGAGCAAAATCTTGATGAGGATGAAATGCTCAATGTTCATGAGGTGAAGGTGGATAATGCCATAGAAATGATCCATAAGGGTATCATCCAGGATGGCAAAACAATTGCAGGGCTCTTCATGGCACTCCATTGGCTGAATGAAAAAAGATGGGAGTATTGAAACATGTCTAAATCACTTCGAGATCTGCTGACCCAACATCAGGTGGTGGCAAGTGCTCCATGCCGTATTGATGCAGGCGGCACCTGGGACATAAAGGCAATGGCGCTTCCATTTGAGAGGCTAAGGCCAATCACTGTGAACATTGCCCTGAATCTGAGGACCTCAGTGGTTCTATCGCCTTACAAGGACGGTTGGGTGAAGATGTCTTCCGATGGGTTCCTGCGCGGCAAGTCCTTTTCTAAGGACCAATTGCCTCTAACTCCTCCATTCGGCCTCTTTTTTGCCGCTGTCTCCTATTTTGATGTACACGGCATGGCAGTAGAAATCAGGTCTCAATCTCCCGTGAAGTCAGCCCTGGGAGGCTCCAGCACAGCCCTTGTGGCCTTGATCAAGGCCCTTTCAAAGGTGTCAAATGGCAAGAAACTGTATGCAAAAGATATCTTGCACCTGGCATATCATCTTGAAGATGGCATCAGTGGGGGGAATTGTGGGCTTCAAGATCATGCGGCTGCCGTCTATGGAGGAGTGAGTCAATGGGAATGGCGTTACGGGCAGCGAACTGCGCCTTTTGAAAGGATAGCCCTCCTGGACCGGGAGGGACAAAAGGAACTTTCAAAACACCTGCTGGTGGCGTATAGCGGAAAAAGTCATATCTCGTCCACTACCAACCGCAAATGGATCGAAGATTTTCTTTCTGGCCGTACAAGGTCAGGGTGGGTGAAGGTTAACGAAATCGTCTACAACCTGGCTCGAGCCATTAAGAAATTGGACTGGGGCCGGGCTGCCGGTTTTTTACAGGAAGAAATGGCCTTGAGAAAAGAACTGACTCCCGAGGCACTTATACCGATCATCGAAAAAATGGTGGGCCAGGCAGAGCATGCGGGGTGTGGGTCAAGGTTTGCAGGGGCCGGAGCAGGCGGCTCCCTTTGGGCCATTGGAGAAACGGGAGATATCCATAGGCTAAAAAAGGTTTGGGAAAAGACCCTGGCACCGGTCAAAGAAGCCAGGATTCTTGATTGCGAAGTGGATCCGCATGGGGTCAGGTAAAGGATACACGTACAGAGGACGGGGTTTTCCAGAAACCAGTAAACGCCTCAGTTCTTTTTCTCTTCATAAATCTGGCCAAAGTCCTCTGTCTCAAATATTGGCCTGAATTGTCCAAGAAGGACGTTGGTCGCATGTTCTAACATATAAATATCCCCTTCACGTACGAGGCCCATATCCAGCCCTTTGATGGTCTGCTTTAACTCCTCAAACTGAGAAAGGAATTCCTGATTTTCGTACTCGTTACCAATGGCTTTATGAACATCTATGATGGTGCCGATGCAGTTCTCGACCCTGAGGCGATATTTGTTCTTTACATCCATATTTCGCAAACTCACTTAAGCCTTTCCGACCTCCACCATCGTGTCCGTGAAAACTTTGTAAAATTTCTCATTGTCCGAAATAGCGTGTTGGACGATAGAAGTCAATCTGTCCAGATCCCCCCCGTTTATTACCATATTGGCACTCATAGCAAAAGCCATCATGAGGTCCATGGTCTTAAATTCATCCGCAACCAAAGCAAGAAAAACGCGTCTCCGAAGCGACATGGAGAGATTATTAATGTGCTGGAGGATAGGACTTTGTGCCAGAGCTATTCCGTCAAATCCATCAGACAATAATATCACATCAAAATGATGCAATCGCATCTTACTGATAGCGTCCCTGGTATTATTAGCCGAAACATGCTTGTAACCCAATTCATCAACGGTATTCCCTAATTTTTCAGCCTGGTGGGGTTCATTCCCCATAATCAGTGCCAGTCTTACCCCCTCTTCGAAAAAATCTAACGAGGCATCATCGTCTTCATGGCCATAGTCAGAATCCACATTATTCACCACCGATCCGGGCTTTTCCTCGACCTCGGAAGGTAAGTTTTTCCGCCCTGGAACAGGGATATTTAAAGTGATCCTGTTTTTGCACTTTGGGCAGCTAACACTTGACTGTTGACCTCTGGGTATTTTCTCATCCGGGATATTTAATCTCGTGTTACATTTCTCACAGATGATCTCCATGTGTTCGGCTCCTTAAGTATTGCCCGACCGAAAACTGTTATTTTTCGTTCAGGCACTAAATACATTATTTATTTTTTCCGTAATCCCTGTCAATGGACAGGTCTTCAATGGAAGTGGTTTTTTCACCTCTTGCAGATTTTATGGAATCTATGGCGCGTCCGGTTACTGACCTCCTGGAGGAATAACTCAGGGCTGTTTGTTCGGTAATGAGACCATCCCTGTAAAGCTCTGATATGCACTGGTCAAATGTCATCATCCCAAAGGGCTGACTCCCTTCAATAATCTCATAGAATGTTTTTCCTTCTGCCTCTCCGTGTAAAATGGAATCTTTAACCCTGAGATTGGCCCCCATGATCTCGAAAGCAGCCACGCGGTCGCCACTAACCTTTGGCAGCAGACGCTGACAGGCGATCCAACGCAACGTATCCGCAAGCCTGATCCTGATCTGTCTTTCCTCATGCATATCAAACATGCCCACGATCCTGTTGATAGTCTGGCCGGCGTCAACGGTATGCACACTGCTAAGCACAAGATGCCCGGTTTCAGCAGCAGAAAGGCCAATCTCTACCGTCTCCCTGTCTCTCATCTCACCCACCAGAATTACCTTTGGGGCCTGCCTGAGAGCTGCCCTCAGACCGTTGGCAAAGGCGTCGAAATCCATCCCCAGTTCCCGCTGGTTAAAAGTGGCCTTTTTCTGAGAATGCACATACTCCACCGGATCCTCCAGTGTTACCACATGGACCGGCTTTTTCTCGTTGATCTCATTCAATACCGCTGCCAGTGATGTCGTCTTGCCGGTTCCTGTTGCCCCGGTCACCAAAATAATGCCATTTCTCTCCTCAGCCATCTTCGAAAATGCAGGGGGCAATCCCAGTTCCTCGATTGTGGGAACACGCGTGGCCAACTGTCGCATAACAGTAGAATAACAGCCCTTTTGAGAGAAAACGTTAACCCTGAAGCGGGCTTTTCCGGCCAACTGATACGAGGTGTCACATGAGCCCTCAGAAAGAAGCGCCCCGGTCAAACGTCGATCCCGATTGATCAGGTTGAGGGCCAAAATTTCCGTCTGGAAGGGAGTCAGTTGTTGAATAGGAGGGTTTAACGACACCGGTAACAACTCTCCTGCAGATTCCACCTGGAATGGTTTATCCACTGTAATGTTGAGGTCTGATACGTTGTCATGAGACTCCAACATGGTAGTAAGGATATGATCTATTTGTTGTTTTCGCATGGTCAATTGTCTCCTGATCAAAATTCTAACTTCACGGGTCGAATTTCTTTGGGGAATAATCCATCAAACTTCCGTAAAATCGGCCGGTGGATTTTTCACAAAAGGCAAAAACCTGGATTTATCCTCGGCCTTTGTATAGGCATCATCAGGCGTGATAATCCTCTTATCCAGAAGAAGCATTATGGCATCGTCTAATGTCTGCATGCCATATTTCTTTCCTGTTTGAAGCGTGCCTGGAATTTGAAATGTCTTTCCTTCCCGGATCAGATTCCTTACAGCAGGGGTGCCAATCATAATTTCGACCGCGGCCACCCTGCCCTGTTTGTCAAGGCGTCTGAAAAGGGTCTGTGCCACCACAGCCCGAATCCCATCTGCAAGGGTATTCCTTACCTGTTGCTGCTGACTAACGGGGAAAACCTCGATAAGCCGATCCACTGTCTTTGCCGCGCTGGAAGTATGAACAGTTGCGAAAACAAGGTGTCCTGTGGCTGCGGCTTCGAGGGCTAATGATATGGTCTCCAGATCACGCAACTCTCCCACGAGGATAATATCAGGGTCTTCACGCAAGGCACCTCTGAGTGCGGCCGAAAATGAACGGGTGTGCAGGCCCACCTCCCTGTGGTTTACAACAGCTTTGTCACTCTTATGGACAAACTCAACAGGATCTTCAATGGTGATAATATGGTCTTTCCGGGTCCGGTTAGCTTCGTGAATAATCGCGGCGAGTGTGGTCGACTTTCCGCTGCCCGTAGGACCGGTGACCAGGACCAACCCTCTCGGCAGGGTAGCAAGACGCTTAATGACCTTTGGAAGGCCCAAATCATCACAGGTCAAGATAATTGTAGGTATTTCTCTAAAAACAGCACCCACGCCATTTCTCTGTTGGAAGAAGTTGGCACGGTACCGGGCCAGCCCTGGGATTTCATAAGCAAAATCCACATCTCCTGTCTCTTCAAAGACCTTAATTTTATCTTCGGCAGCAATTTCGTACAACATTGCTTTTAAGTTATCGTTATCAAGTGGCTTATATTTGACTCTCTCCAACTCACCCTGGATCCGGAGCACAGGCTGCTGGCCGGCCATCAGGTGCAGATCAGACGCCCCCTGTTCATTCATGAGCTTAAAAAAAGCGTCTATTTGTGCCATAAATTCCTCCTGGTAAAATAAAGTATAGTCTTACAGGTAATGATTCTGGGCTGTGTTATCGGTAGATTTTCTCGACGACGTACTGTAATGTACGCCTTATTTAAAAATCCCTCTTCCCGCCAGGCGGGACTAATTTGCAGCGATTGGTATATTATACACAGGCGTGGGCACTATGTTCAACCACAAAATTGAAACCTGTGCGGTTAGATGTAGCGTAATTTAAGGATGTTCGGAATTAGTGTCTGAACGAAAACTAGGAATTTTTCCCAAGATCAAGTCGCAGATCCCGGACTTTGAGCCTGCCGTCCCGCTATTAGCGGGAGGAAAAATAACAGTTTTCGGTCGGGCACGAATTAGCAAATCGAACAAATCACCGTTAAATAGCGAAACACAACATCCAATGCTGAAGTTTCACATATTATATATCGGCAACTTTACCACAGAACTTTAATTTCGCAAGATGCCCATAAATATAAAAATATTCACCACCCTTTTCCTGGCCATTTTTTTTACAACCTTGGGCGTTGGCCTGGTCGTACCCCTGCTGCCTGTCTATGCACATGAACTTGGGGCAGGCGCTTTTCAGGTAGGCCTTGTTTTTGCGGCCTTTTCCTTAACAAGAAGCATATTTGTCCCATATTTTGGCAAGCTCTCTGACAAGAAGGGCAAAAAGCCTTTTCTGACAACAGGACTCTTCATTTTTTTCTTCCTGTCGATCCTTTACACCTATTCAAAAAATATAGAAACCCTGATACTGCTTAGATTGGGCCAGGGGTTCGCATCAGCAATGGTCTTGCCCGTGGCTCAGGCCTACATTGGGATCATGACACCCCCACAAAAAGAAGGTCGTGTTATGGGCCTTTTCAGCATTTCCCTTTACGGCGGCCTGAGTATCGGGCCCCTATTAGGCGGTGTGGTCAAGGACTGGTACAGTATTAACGCGTCGTTTCTCAGCATGGGGGCGCTGTGCTTTCTTGGATTTGTGCTCTGCCTCCTGTTCCTTCCTCGGGAAGGGGTGCTCCAGAAAAGCAACCCCTCTGGTTCCGGAAAACCTAAATCCTATCTGGCGATTGTAAAGACGCCTGCGATTTTCTCTCTTTTTACTTTCAGGATCTGTTTTACTACCTGCATTGGCATAATTTGGACCTTCCTGCCTCTTTTCGCCAATACCATGCTGGATCTTTCCAGTTCGGCCATCGGCTTCGTGATAATGATCAACGTATTTATTGCAGGTCTCCTGCAGGCGCCTATGGGATATATCGCTGACCGGTTCAGCAAAAAAATCATGGTGACGGCAGGAGGAGTTTTAGCTATTATCTCATTATTATGCTTGAACTATGCCACATCATTTAATGGACTGGTTATTGCCAATGGAATTTTTGGGTTGGCCGGTGGCATATCACTTCCCGCTATTATGGCACTTGGTATAATTGAGGGCCGAAAAACTAAGGCCATGGGTTCCATTATGGGCATTCTTACATTGGCCCACAGCCTGGGCATGCTGGTTGGACCTTTGCTTGCAGGGATAATCATTGACGTTTGTTCAATGGAAACAATTTTTATTACAGGAGCTGCCATTTTGGGCGCCGGAACGATTGTATTTTTGAGGAATCACAAAGCATGAACGAAAATATCAGCCTGATAGAAGTTGATCTGTTCCCTTCGGAAATCAACAGGTTAGATCATCCTGAAGTCCTCCGCTTCAGGGAAATCCTGGAGGATGTGGCTCTGGAAAATCATTGCCGTCTCCTCTTTTTCGACATAGAAAACGGAATCGTGAGTTTCTCGTTTGACAGCGATAAACTTATGGCCAATATCCTGAAGATCTTTCAAAATGACAGCTAAAGTCAACCTTGATCATATTACAATCATCCTCGTGCAAGCCCAGATTCCGGAAAACATCGGTTCAGTAGCCCGCGCCATGAACAACATGGGGCTCAGAAGGCTCATCCTGGTGGATCCCAAGAACTGTGATCTTTCCCGTGTGCTCAAAACCGCCACCGGCAGCTCAATTGATGTGGTAGAAGAGATGGAGGTTTTCGAAGATCTTAAAGAAGCATTGGGACCTTACCAATACGTTGTGGGAACCACTGCCCGTATAGGTTCACTCCGCCCGGCCAGAACTCACCCCCGTCGCCTGGCCGGAGACCTTATCCGTACCTCTCAGAATAACAGGGTCGCCATCCTTTTCGGCCCTGAAGATCGCGGGCTTTCAAATGAACAGCTCCGATACTGCCACACACTGGCCACAATACCAACAGCGCGCTTTTCTTCCCTGAATCTGGCACAGGCAGTGATGATTATCTGCTATGAAATCTTCTTAGTTAACCGTGAAAAAATACCCGAACCCCTGCCTCGTCTCGCCAATAAATTTGAACTTGAGGGTATGTACGAACACCTTAAGGCTGTATTAATGAAAATCGGGTTCATTGATCCTCAGAACCCTGAGCACTGGATGCACAATATTCGACGTTTCCTGTCTCGACTCCCTTTAAGGGCCAGAGAAGTCCGGATAATCAGAGGAGTGTGCCGCCAGATTGACTGGTACACTGAACAGTTGGAAAAACTAAGGAAAGAGAACAAGGAGACATGAATAGTTATACATCATCTTTAGTACCTTCAATGAAAAAACGCCATTTACAAAACATATCCACAGGATGAGGGTCGGGAGGAGCGAAAAGGCATTCGACCTGAATACGATCGTCTACTGCCTGAGCAAAGTTTGTAAACTCCCCACGGTGCATCTCCTTACACACAAACTCGCTTAGGCCTCGCTTGAGCCTTGCCTCCTGCGTGGGACAGGATGGTACAGAAATGATGACCTCATCATCTGATTCATGAATCTCATATCCCACAAGGATACACCAGGGGAAAAGTCTGAGGGCCTTTACAAAACCCTTTAGGCCTGTTTCCTCGATTTGGAATCGAGAGACCAGGTCTTTACCGGCCATGCCGGCCACACGGTCCCACACCCTCTCATTGATTCGTTCAGCGGTTGGCTGGTCAAAACGCTCTCCCACATAGATAAACCAGAATGCATCCACCACTCTGTAGTGCCAGAGAAGAAACTTGATATATTCCCTGAGTTCAGGCGCTTTCATATTATTAAAAATTTCAAAATCCATTTATTCCCCCTTTCATTAAGGCAGAGCTTAGTTAGTCCTCGCTCCGCGAAACAGTCCGGCGCTTGCGTTTTATATCGCTGCGGCGACGCTTGGTCTCCAGCCGTCTCCTTTTCGATGCAAGAGTCGGCTTTGTCCTGCGCCGGGGTTTGGGTTTTTCAGCAGCCTTACGGATCAGTTCCACCAGCCGACCAATCGAATCCTGACGGTTTCGCTCCTGGGTACGGAACCGCCGGGCGTCGATAATCAATACGCCATCTTCGGTGACACGCCTGCCAGCCAGACGGATCAGACGATTGCGAACGTCATCGGGCAAAGACCGGGAGTTAACCACGTCAAAGCGGAGCTTCACGGCAGTGGCCACCTTATTGACGTTCTGGCCCCCTGGTCCCGAGGAGCGAACAAACTCCTGTTGGATCTCACGGTCATCAATACTAATATTTCGTGTAATATAGATCATCCGCAATAGCTTGGTAATTTAGACAGGATAAACAGGGTCAACTACCACACCTAAAAGGGGTGGCTTGAATGGTGACCCTAAAAAATTCCAAATATATAAATAAAATAAATTTAAATGACAAAGGTCAAAGCCCAAATTTCAAATGAATGTCAAATGACAAATGCTAAAAAATATATGTCCACCCATTAATTCAAACGCAGCCTACACTGGTGAAGATGCACAATGGGAAAAAGATAAATAACTGATCGTTTTGGAAAACATTTTGACATTTGGATTTTGGATTTGACATTTGGATTTTGTCATTTGAACTTTATTCCATAGGGCATTACAAATCACTATCTAACACGCATAACAGCGCTGGGACCACCCCGCTACTGCGGGATGGTTTAAGGGATTAATTAACTGGATTGAAATCATGTCCATCTATGCCTGCCCCGCGGAACGCGGGGTTATCCTGTCAAATGCTTTTTTCCTTTGTATCCACTGTGCCGCAGATCTTCCTGCAACCCAACCAGTTGAAAATGCAGCCTGCAGGTTATAGCCGCCAGTGTCAGCGTCTACGTCCAGCACCTCCCCCGCAAAATAGAGGTGCTCCACAATACGTGAGGCCATGGTTCGCGGTTCAACTTCTCGCGTATTCACCCCGCCGGCTGTGACGACCGCCTCTTTGAAAGGGCGGTAGGCGTTAACTTGCAGGCGAAAGTCTTTTAACCACATCCGCAGTCGCTTACGTTCCCGTGTCGTGATCTGGTGCCCAACCTTGCCAGGGGAGATGTCTACCAGGTCCATGCAAACCGGGATCAGCTTCCGGGGTAGTAATTCTTTGAGAAGTGTTCGAAAATGCTGTTTCCCATGTGCATCCAGTTCCCGCAAAAGCCGTGCGTCCAGTTTTCCATGGTCGAGGGCCGGCTTAAGATCAATTGAAAGCTCTACTTTCTGCCCCAGGCGCAATGCGTCCACAACCTGCCTGCTCAGGGAGAGAATTACAGGCCCGGAAACGCCAAAGTGTGTGAAAACCATTTCCCCGAACCCTTGCCCCTGTTTTTTTCCATCAACCCTTACCTGAACCCTCACATTGCGCAGGCTCAGACCTTGCAACCTTTGGGCAATGTCGCCGCGCGTTTCCAGAGGAACCAATGCCGGCCGGATCCGGACTATGCTGTGTCCGGCCAATTCGGCCAGTTGATAACCATCTCCGGTTGACCCTGTATCAGGGTAAGACGCACCGCCAGTAGCAATAATCACAGCATCAGCATGATAAATCTGCCCGCAGGAAGGCTTGATTGTCGAGGCTTTCTTCATACGGGAAACTGCTTTATACATCTTCACCCCTGTCACCTTTTTCCCTTCGACATTCAACCGTTCCACTGCCGATCCGTTCCTTAGTTTCACACCACATTCGCCAATCCATTGTACCAGCGCATCCACCACATCCTGTGCTCGACCACTGGCCGGGAAAACCCGGCCACCTCTCTCGGTCACCGTAGGAACCCCAAGCTCTTCAAAAAAGGCCAATAGCTCTGAGGTCAAAAATTGAGAAAAGGCCTGACGCAGGAACCGCCCATTGGGCCTGAAGTGCTCGATGAACTGGGACAAGGGCGCTATATTTGTCAGGTTGCAACGCCCCTTGCCCGTGATACGCAGCTTGCGCCCAGGGCGATCCATCTTTTCAAGAAGCAGGGTTTCGGCTCCAAGTTTGGCGGCCTGTCCAGCCGCAATCAGGCCGGCAGGACCGCCTCCGATCACTATTACCCGAGGTTTACTCATATGCCCTCATTGCGCATTTTTCCTTGTATATGAATCCATTTGTATAAGTTAATGTGGACAAGACAATTGCGGCTAAAAAACAGACCATGAGGACAGTCGCAGCCCCGGGTTGTATAGGAGGTCCCGCTCTGATCGTTTCCCTCTTTGGCAAAGCCGTTGACCCGCCAAGCAGGCAGAGAATCACAAATACAGGGATCATGGGAAACCTGGTGGGGACCTCGTCAGGTTCAACATGGATGTGGGTACTGTCCACTCGTGCCTGGATCTCTTCTTGCGTCAGTTCGGGATAGGTCTTTTGGAGTCGTTGGGCCAGTTCATCTTTTTTTCTCTCGATTACACGGGCCTCTTCACGATAGTATGCTGCAATCGAAGAATCTGTCGAGGCAAGGCTCTGGTTCGTCCAGGCGAAAAGACCCGCATAAACAAGGGACGACACACCCAGGGTGGCTAATAAAATCTTGACACGCCCCATGAAGTTTTTTGTTGGAAACATTTTTTCCTGCACTAAAATGTATAGCCTTGAGGCGAAATATGCGGCAAGAGGTGTTACAATCAGAAACGGAATCCAGAATAGTCCGAACCAGTGAGGTGTTAACTGCGCCCAGTTAACCGGGTCTCCAAAGTCATAGTAGATACCAAGCACCAAATATGCTAATGCCCCCAAAAGACTCGTCATTGCAAAAACAGCCCACAATAGTCCCCATGTGACGTTCATTTCCTTTATTTTCTTGCTGAAAACGATAGGGAGTGCCCCTGTGAAAAGATTGACAAAGATACCGGCAAGGCAGTAGAGAAAAAGAGCAGAACCGGGGCAATTGCCAAGGTCAGCCCAGACCATCCCTCCTCCAAATAAGCTGACTTTGATCCCGTGAACCTCACCGCCCACGATCAAAGCCACAAATGCATGTCCGAATACCTCATGAAGGAATGTCGCGAAACGGGTTGCCAGAATAAGAAGGGCAATCAACAGA
>JAIVXD010000032.1:0-12258 GCA_048636195.1 Anaerolineales bacterium | reverse complement strand
CTATATTTCAAAATCCCGTCATGTTTGCGTAGGATTTATGCCACAGCCAGATTGAATGTTTTAAGAAATTCTTTCAATTTTTAAAAGACCTATCAAAAAAATGACGGAGCGAAGCGATTTCCACAAATATTCAATTTTCAATAGTCAATAGTCAATTCCGGCTTCGCCGGGTTAGGGTTTACTTGTCGGAAACAGTCCCAAATATATATTTGGAGATCAGTTGCTCTATGTCAATAGGGGGTTGGGTATCACGAATAACTCCGCCCGGCTCAAGGTTTTCCAGACCGCCGGGCGAAATTTCAACATATTTTTCCCCAATAAGCCCTTTTGTCTTTATAGAGGCAATTGCGTCTTCCTGGATTTTCACCTCAAGAGGGATAGACATAGTCACCCGTGCCTGATAATCATCCAGAACGACCTTTTTCACTCGCCCTACTTCTACACCTGCTATGACAACGGATGAGCCTGTTTTCAACCCGCCGCTGCTGGAAAATACAGCCTGAATTTCATAACCTTTATCGCCAAAGACTTCCAGCTGTCCAAGCTTTATGGTCAGATAGGCAAGGCAAACCATCCCGGCAATCATAAATATACCCACCGCTAACTCAAGATCAAATTTTCTCATTTATTTCTCCCTGACTTCCTTAAGGGCCCCACATTATTCCCGGATTCATGTCTTATTGAACTATTGGCGGATTCGCCAACAAATGCACGGACGATGGGTTCACTCGAGGACACGAACTTTTCCGGCGTATCATCAGCCCAGATAATGCCCTCATGCAGCATTGCAACCCTATCCACAATATCGAATACCTTTGGAATCTCATGAGTCACGATGATTCCGGTAAACGAAAGCCGCTTATGACAGGAATCAATAAGATTGAGAATGGCAGCTCCAATTACAGGATCCAGGCCGGTTGTAGGCTCATCAAAAAGCATGATTTCGGGATCCATGACCAGGGCCCTGGCAAGCGCGGCCCGTTTAACCATTCCCCCGCTGATTTGAGAAGGATATTTATACTCTGAGCCTGATAGTCCCACATTTTCCAGTTCATTAAACACCCTTTCCCTGATGAGTTTATCATTCAATTTGGTCTTTTCCTTCAAGGGAAAAGCCACATTCTCAAAAACGGTCATAGAATCAAACAAAGCGCCACCCTGAAAAAGGAAACCCAGTCGATCTCTCAGGCTGGTCAAATCTCGGCCTCTTAGTGTGCTCATGTCCATTCCGTCTACAATGACGCGTCCACGATCCGGTTTCATCAGCCCTACAACATGTTTCAGAAAGACGCTTTTACCACTGCCACTGCCTCCAATCAAGGCGATAACTTCACCCTTCCTCACCTCCAGCGAGACGCCTCTCAGGACATCTTTTCCGTCGAATAATTTATACAGACCCTCAATCTTAATCATCACATTCCTTAAAAGAGAAGCGAGGTCATGACGTAATCCCATACAAGGATCAGCACAGATGACATAACTACCGCCTGGGTTGTGGCTTTACTGACTCCCTCCGCACCGAACCCGGTAAATATCCCCGTGTAAAAGCCCTTGTAACAACAGACCCAAATAATGATAACACCGAAAGACAAGGATTTATATATGCCTTCCATTATGTCCTTCATATCCACATAGCTGGCCATCTCTCCAAAATATGTGCCAGCGCTGACGCCCAGCAGTTTTACCCCAATCAAATATCCCCCCAGAATACCTATCACATCAAATATGGCGGTCAGAAGAGGCATAGAAATTACTACTGCAATGAGGTTCGGGACAATAAGATAACGGTAGGGATTAAGACCCATTAGTTCAAGCGCATCGACCTGCTCGCTAATGCGCATGATACCTATTTCTGCGGTGATAGCCGAGCCTGCCCTACCTGTGACCATCAAGGCAGAGAGGACCGGCCCCAACTCCTTGATAAGGGAAAGACCCACCATAGGACCAAGAAAGGCATCGGAGCCAAACCGACTGAGGCTGTAAAAGCCCTGGAAGCCCAGGACCATACCTGCAAAACCTCCTGTGAGAAGGATCACCGAAGTGGATTGTAGTCCAATAAAGCGAATCTGTTTCAGGACCCGTGTAAATTTCAGGGGAGGTACGAAGACATAGAAAAAGGTCTTGAGCAAGAATAGCCCCATGACCCCCATTCTGCGCAAATATATCAGTGAGACTGCTCCCAATGTCCGGATGTAATTCATGGGCGCAAGTCTTTCAAATCTGGATGATGATGTCAAATTCAAACTAAATATCTTTCAACTGCATATTCGCAGGTGAGCTTTCAATAAGTATGCTGAAGCTCTTTAAGCATTCAGAAAGTTTTTCCAGTTCCCCAGACCTGGCAACCGGGATGTTATCGCTTCCATGCCTTTCCAGGGTATCTATTACATATTTGATTGTCATAATATCAGTGCAAAGTGCAGGCTGATATGCCACAGCCTTATCCCCGTCCACCTTGATCTCTGAAACAATGCCTGACTCAACCAATTCATATAAGATCAAACGAACAAGGCGAATGGGAATTTCCAGTTTTTGGGAAATCCGGGTCTCATCCCAGGGCTTCTCTAAACCGGAAAAATTTTTCACCAGCAAATTGATAATCCTCAAGGCCAACAACCTTTTAAAAGAACTACTTACCCTCAAACAATCCGGCTCAAATTCGAAGGTGTCCACGTTCTGATACGCAAAGGATATCTCTGCACCAAAGAGCACGATGAGCCAGCTGTATTGCAGCCATACCAAAAAAAGGGGAAGCGCTGCAAAACTTCCGTAAATTGCATTGTACCTGGTAACCCCAATCTGCAGATTGATGTAGACCAGTTGGAAGATTTGAAACATAGCCCCGGCTATGAGTCCAGCCAGTACGCCAGACATGAAATTGACCTTTGTATTGGGCATGAAAATATACATAAATGTAAAGAGAACCCATATTGCGAGATAGGGCAAAAATTTAAGCATAAAGAATATAGCAGGGGCCACAACACCCAGGATGGTAATTTTTTGAATAAATACTTCAACCTGGCCGGATATAAGTACAGTGACGGTACTGGACGTGATAAAAAGAACAGGGCAAATAAGCATAATGGAAAGGTAATCTGTGACCTTTCTCCCGAAAGACCTTCCTTTTTTGATCCCCCAGAGATCGTTGAATGAACTTTCAATATGCCCTAACACCTTGATAATGGCCCAAAAAAGAATGATAATGCCGATGCCCGCCATCACCCCACCTTGAGTATTTTCTAAAAGGGCACGAGAAAAATCAATAATTCTGGTGACCACTTCCTCATTCCCCTCCAGCCTTTCGAAAAGTTCTTTTTCAAGAGTTTTTTCAAAACCAAAGCCTTTGGCAATGCCAAAAAGCATTGCAAAGACAGGCACCACTGAAAGCAAGGAATACACGGTTAAGGCCGACGCCTTTAGGTGGCAGTTGTCTTCCAAGACTCCCCGCACTGACAGGACAAGGATCCTCAACTGCCTGATCAAAAAAGCTTTTGAGCGAGAGAGGCTTTTTGCCTGGATTCTCCAGACATCGGTCTCCAAAAATTCAATAATCTTGGAAATATTCATGGTACTACACTCTATTCCTAACCCGCCAACCCGGTTGGAATGAAGCGGCCTCCGGCTCCGCTTCCAGCCCGTAGGGCTTACAGGCCGGCACCTACAGCTCGGAGAGAGGGTAGATCCTACGGCTCGGAGATAAATCCTGCTTCATCGGGGAACCAATTCAGAAATTGTGAAAAATTGGGACTAAACGCAGGGTTGCAATAGATCAAAAAAAACCATATAACACAATAGAGTTAACCCTTACTTTTCCCTATTACTTCAATTGACATTACTTAATCTTTAATTGTATCACAAAAAAATCATATTTGGGAAGAATTTCTACTTACGTGTTCCATTATAGCTGGTTAGGCGCATGATATAACTCAAAATAATAGAAGAGAGGTTCATATTATGACAAAAAAAGTTATCATTTATGGCAAAGGCGGCTGACCTCATACACAAGATGCCAGGTCGGCTTACGGGAAAGACGCACAATACGTGGACGTAAAAAAAGAAAGCGACAAACTCCAGGAGATGCTGACTCACACCGGTGGCGTCCGAAAAGTACCTGTTATAGTTGAGGGTAAAAAGGTCACCATTGGGTACGGCGGGACATGAGGGGTCTGACAGCTCATGGTGCATGAGCAGCCTGCTGATTTTTTCGTAACAACTCAATAAGCCCGGGCATTCAGACTTCTTTCCCCTTTTGAAAAGGGGGATTGAGGAAGGAATTAGACATGAAAATCGATCAATTCCCCGCGGATATTCGCCCCTATTTACTGCCTGAACCGCGCGGAGAAATGATTTATAGATGCATCGACTGTAAAAAGGAATTTGATATCGCTCGACTCCTTTATACCTGCCCTGATTGTGGTTCTGTGCTCTTGCTCTATTCCAAGAATATGGAATACATAAATCATGTAAGCGGGAAAAAGTGGCGCAAAATCTTTGATTACCGCAGGATGCTGAATCACAGGGCACTAAAAGGCATTTTCCGCTATTATGAATTCATTGCTCCTGTCATCCCCTTGGATCAGATTATCTACCTCGGCGAGGGGCACACTCCCTTAGTTGAAGCAAATGCCCGGCTTAAAGAGAAGATGGGCCTCAATTTCTTTTTTAAAAATGATGGACTTAATCCCAGTGCATCCTTCAAAGACAGGGGCATGGCCTGTGCACTCAGCTATATCAACCACCTTGCCAAAAAGGAAAACATGGGCGATCTCCTGGCCATCTGCGCCTCTACCGGAGACACCTCAGCTTCCGCCGCCCTTTACGCATCTTACCTGGAAGATTTTCTGAAATCGGCTGTTCTTCTGCCTGAAGGAAAGGTGACGCCACAGCAGTTGTCACAGCCTCTGGGGAGTGGAGCCCGGGTCATGGAAATGCCCGGGGTCTTCGATGACTGCATGAAAGTGGTGGAGTCTCTCGCAGAGGATTACCACGTGGCCCTTTTGAACTCAAAGAACAGCTGGCGCATACTCGGGCAGGAATCCTTTTCTTTTGAAATCGCCCAGGATTTTGATTATGAAGTGGGAGACAAAGTCATCCTGGTGCCCATTGGCAACGCCGGTAACATTACTGCCCTTATGAGCGGCTTCCTCAAATTTTTTAGGGCCGGACTCATAAATCAACTGCCCGGGATAGTAGGTGTACAGTCTGAACACGCTGACCCTGTTTACAAATACTATTTAGAAGAAAACCCTGAAAAGCGGGATTTCGTGCCTGTTACTGTCAGGCCGAGCGTGGCCCAGGCAGCCATGATAGGCAACCCTGTCTCCATGCCGCGGGTAATTGAACTGGTTCAGGAATACAATCGTGCGGCCGAAAAGAAAAAGATCTTTGTAGTCCAGGTCAGTGAACAGGAGATCATGGATTCCATGATTATTGCCAACAGGAATGGGAATATTGCCTGTACGCAAGGGGGAGAATCCCTCGCCGGTCTGCAAAAAGCACTGGATGCCGGATACATTCGGCCAGGTGAGGTCGGGGTCCTTGACTCAACCGCCCATATGCTTAAGTTCGCAGTTTTTCAGGACATGTATTTTAATGACTCTTTTGATCCTGAGTTTAATATCAACCCCAAATCAGAGCTGAAAAATGCGCCTATTCAGTTGCGACCTGAAAATCTCACAAAATACCCCGCAACGGGAAAACCACTATCCGGGGAAGACCTGCAAAACTTTTTACGTGAAATGGCCGCGGAAATAGCCAAAATTTTGGGCCTGAAGAAAAAATAGCAATAGTCCCCCTATTAAAAGGACCTTTAGACAGGATTACAGGCCCGCCCTGGCGCGACGTTAGAGATTTCCTTTAGCCACGGTTAATAACTATTATATGTTGACTATCTGTAACTATAATTCCTGTAATCAGGTCTGGGCCAGGGATAATCAAGATTGTTTTTGTCATGTTAAAACTCAAAATCATCGTTGTTGACCGCACCCGGTCACCATTTTTAAAGGAGGGTGAATCCTTTTACCTGGAACGCCTCCGAAGATACGCTCATACTGAATGGGTGGAAGTAAAACCCGCAAGGATCAAAAAAGGCAGGCCCCAACAAGAGATCCTATCCGCGGAAGGAGCTTCCATCGTAAAAAGACTTCTTCCCAGGGACTACCTGATCGCCCTCGACCGGTCAGGTAAGGCTTTAGATTCTGAAGGACTGGCTGCACGGATTGATGAGTTGTCCATTTCCCACAACAGGTTAACTTATGTTATAGGCGGTCCGTTAGGGCTCTCAAAAGATGTTTTACACAGGGCACGTGAAATCCTATCACTCTCCCGGCTTACTCTGACCCATGAAATGAGCCGCCTTCTCCTCCTCGAACAACTCTACCGCGCATTCACCATCCTGAACAATGAGAAGTACCATAAGTGACAACCCAAGCCCAAATGATCCAACTTTGGTTATCCAAGAGAAGATTTGGTTTATTTGAATTTCAATAGATTATGGAGTAATGGAGTGGTGGAGTGATGGAAGAAATACCTGATCATGGATTGAGGTGTTAAACAAACCTGGTTCTTGAAAAACAACAATTCTAAATTTAACCTTTAGACCATGTTAATACAGAGCCGTTAAGTCTCTTTACCATCCAGAAAATCCTGGATTATTCTCACTATTTCATCGGTCTTTCCCCCGTAGAAATGATCAGCCCCCTGGATAATACTGAAATTAACTTCAGGATTCCAGTCCTGTAGCATTCCTTTTATCATCCCTGGTGGCGCAATATCATCTTCAGATCCGGCAATCACCAACTGGATCTTTGCGTTGTAACCGAGGAAAGAAAAATCAATAAAGTTTACGGGTGGCGACACCATGATCATCCGTTTCGCATGATCAAAGCTCTTAAGCCCCAGCGCATTCACCCACACGCCAAAAGAATATCCCGCAAGGTCTATGGAAGACTTTCCCAGCCCATTGAGATACGAAAGACCCGCCCTCACATCCTCCTGTTCGCCGATCCCCTCTTCGTAATTTCCTTCACTTTGCCCCACACCTCTGAAATTGAATCTGAAGGTGGTATAACCCTTTTGCCGGTAAGCCTGCACAACAGCCTCAACTACGTTGTTACTCATATCTCCCCCATAAAGGGGATGAGGGTGGGTAACGATGACGGCCTTTTCCCCAGGGGCATTATCCACCAGACCTTCTATTTTCACTTCCCCAGCCTGGATAAAAACCCTCTCTTCTTTCATATCAATCTCGCATCAAAAAAAATCCATATACCACTTGACAAACCTGTCCACACCTTCCTGGATTGTGATACTGGGTGCGTACCCGAAATCCTTTACCAGATCATCCACGTCTGCCCAGGTGGCCGGCACATCCCCCGGCTGCATGGGCAGGAAGTTTTTTGTCGCATTTCTGCCAAGAGCCTTTTCAATGGCCTCAATAAATTCCATCAGCTCAACCGGGGAGTTGTTTCCTATATTGTAAAGCCGATATGGTGCCCGTGATCTTGATGGATCGGGGTCTTTTCCATTCCACGCAGAGTCGCCTTGTGGCGGTTTGTCGAGCACCGTTATGACTCCGGTTACGATATCGTCAATATAGGTAAAATCCCTTTTCATCTTTCCATGATTAAAGACGTCAATGGGTCTGTCTTCGAGAATCGCCTTGGTAAATATAAACAAGGCCATATCCGGTCTTCCCCAGGGGCCATATACTGTAAAGAACCGGAGCCCGGTAGTTGGTATGTCATACAGATGGCTGTATGTGTGGGCCATCAATTCGTTTGACTTTTTTGTGGCTGCATAGAGTGAGATGGGGTGATCCACATTGTCACCTGTCGAAAACGGATACTTCTCATTGAGCCCGTAAACCGAACTGGAGGATGCATAGACCAGATGTTTGACGCCATGATGCCTGCAGCATTCAAGAAGATTAAGAAACCCTATGATATTGGAATCAATATAGGCATGCGGGTGGGTGAGTGAATACCTGACACCTGCTTGTGCAGCCAGGTGACACACCATGTCAAAATTCTGTTCAGAAAATAGCTGCTCTAAATCTGCCCGATTTTCCAGGTTCATCCTCTTAAAACGATACGTGGGGTATTTTGCGCTTTGAACATACTCACCTTCTTCTGCCTTAGAACGGTTTATCCCATACTTTTTCAAGCGACCATATTTTATGTTAATGTCATAGTAATCATTGATACTATCTAAACCGATAACCTCATCACCTCTCTGTGCCAGCCTTGAGGCGGTAAAGGATCCAATAAAGCCAGCAGTCCCAGTTACAAGGATTTTCATGGATTGTCTCTCCCTCTTAAATGTGATATTAAATACACAAAAAAAAGCAGGAAGTCCATACAAAGTCTTCCTGCCTACAAGTTCCGAATTTCTAAGATATGTTATTTCTCACTTAAGAAGTCCCGGTGGAGCAGAAGACACAAGTGGTGCAGGCAGTGAAAGAGAGTCCACTGGCTCCAGGAGAACCTGCCTGGAATTCATATGGCATCTACCATCAAAAATTACGCCGGGTGCCATTACGAATTTTGCAGTAGTAACATCCCCATTCACCTTTCCCTTTTCAGTGATTTCCAACCGGTCTTTTGCAGTGATATTACCTGTAAACTCCCCGGCAATTAACACATTATCTGCCACAATATCTGCCGCCACCTTTCCCGCACTTCCAATAACCAAACTCCCTTCACATTGGATGTTTCCTTTTACGTTTCCATCGATACGGAGGCCTTCTTTGGAGGATATTGTGCCTTCAAAATGCGCATGGTGTCCGATGATGGTGTCTATTCTTTCTATCTTTGCTTTCCCCATTACTATTTGTATCTCCAGATGTTACACCCTACCTACCCCTCACTCGACGCCATCAAGGTGCTGTTCTTATCCCAGTCCATCATATGGAAGAAAGGATTTATGCGTTTCCCGTTTTTGCGTACTTCATAATGGAGGTGATAACCGGTACTTCGACCGGAATTCCCCATATATCCGATTACTTCTCCCCGCTTTATGCGTTGACCTCTTTTCACCGCCGACTTAAGGAGGTGACCGTATACGGTCTGGTAGGTTGAATCATGCTTTATTTTTACCATTAGTCCCATGGACCCCCATTTCCTTACAGATGTGACCTTTCCTTTTGCTGGCGCCATAATGGGGGTTCCCTTCCATCCTGCGATATCTATACCCGTATGGAACTGCTTTTTGCCAGTAAATGGACTAACTCTCGTACCAAAGGCGGATGAAATCCATGATTTCTGGGGATCTACCGGAGAAATGGAAGGGATACATTCCATTTTCTCTTGTCTTTCCTGTAATGTGACGATTATCCGGTGCAAATCGCTATCGAGTTGACCAATGACCTGATGAGAAAAATATGGGGGTTGGGCTGATTGGATAAGGCTAACAGGTTCTGGATTTACCTCGGAGGGAGCATTTGAAGGAAGAGAAAACGCCTGGGGCGAGACTTCTACGCCTCCCTGCCCAATTTTCCCTTTTGCTTTGCCTTGAGGCTTCAGGCCAAGAAAATTCTGAATAAAGACTGATTTTTCCCTGATTTTATTCAGTCGCTGGCTTAGAAATTTGACTTTTTGCTTTTCGTCCTCCAACTGCGTTTTAGCAAGCTGGTTTTCCTTTTCCAGCCATTGTGACCGTTGGGCAATCTGATGATGGTTATAAAAACTCCAGGTTCCCACTCCTGCCCAGAATACGATTGCCCCTACCACTATATAAAAAATAGGCCAGCAAAAAGAAGGCAAAGAAAACCTTATTATTCTTTTTCCAGGCGTGGAAGGCATAATAAGAACAGTATGATATTTTTTCCTTACCATCGTGTTTCCTTCTTTCTCTAAGGTCGCTATAAGGATTATAGCTAATTTGCCAGGATTGAGTCAAGCCTTTCCAGGTCATTGACTACCCGCCAACTGCCACCGCCTGCTTCCGTTCGCTTTTTCCAATACTCAAGCCGTTTCATGTACTCACGTGGATCGACGTTGTCACTGCGCAGCTTGGTGACGTTCAGTGCAACCACATTAAATCCCTCCATCTGAAGTGGAAAATCGCGAACATAGCCTTTAGCAAGATCTTCCTTCAGATCTGAAAAAATCAAGATGTATTTCTTTCCGGCACCTGTCTCATCTAAATACTCCACTGCCTGCAGGATCCCACCTGTAATGTCTGTATATTGACTGCCCTTGGCAGAGAAAATGAACTTATCAATCTTGTCCCGGAAGATCCGCTTCTGTCCATTAGACATGGAAGGGCGTTTATCAAAGGTCACTTTTTTGACAATGTCCTTCTCGCTGAAACTTGCTGTGTCAATCCTGGCCACGGCAAGTGAGTCTCCTGGCTCCAATGTGCCAAGAAGATAGTAAATAATGGCGCATGCCTTATTCAGCTCATTCTTGTATGTGCCTGAAGTGTCCAGGAGCATATATACTCCACGCGAGTGGCTGACCGTATCCGGACAACCACTTAACAGCATTCCCATTAAAAGAAGAATTATGGCAACAACACTTTTCTTCATGTCGTCTCCTTTTGTGTATTTATTTCGACCTGGTGCCTACTCTCATGAACGGGCTCTTCAACCGCCTGTGTCCTGTTTTGAACAAATTTCTCAATCCATAATGGAGGGAAAATCAGTACATCATATAAGTTCACCAGCAATTCACCCAGATAACTGGCGATATTCCCTATCAAACGGAGCAAGAAGGCAGTCCCGCGCAGTAGTCCCACAAGCACGAACCCCACCACTGTTCGGGATGAACTTATGAATGATTCCAATGGGATGGCCACGAATGTCAACGCAAAGGGGAGAATAAATCCCATTACCATCTGCCCGACCGTGGGTATCCAGCTATTTACTGACTGCCCCCCCTCTACAGCGGCAAGCGATTGCCTCAACGCCTGCATGTCGGCCGCAATCTGGTCACGCATAAAGGCAAGTGCCGACTCAACACAGGCCAGAATCAACAGGATGCTGAACGTGACCCAGATCATCCTCCTGCGCATTTTGTCATCCATTGAGCCGATAACAGGGAATAATTTCGTTATTCGCAGCGATTCCATCAGATAGAGCCCCATGGCAACCTCTACCAGAATTATCACCAGCGCAGCTACATTCGACGTCTTAAATTGACCGATATAGCTTCCGCCTCCTACCATTTCCGACATGGGTAATGCAATTAAATTGAAGTTTATTACCGCACCACCAAAGGCAATGAGCAGTACAAGGCCTGAGATAAAAAACTGGGTCATACTGGATGATTCCAACATCCGTTCCGCCTTGTTCGTTTTCGCCCTGATTTCTTCGTAGTCTTCCATTCTGTGATCGATAACCGTGGCACGCTCCTGCAAACCACTTATTTTTTTACCCACCTGGTCCAGAGTCTGGGTCAGCTTACGCCAATAGGGCATCATCTGCCTTAATAAAGCATGGCGGGCACCCGTACTCTTTCGGTATTCATCCATAGTGCTTTTATATTGTTTCGTGATTGATTTGTGGATCTCTTTGAATATATTTGCCACTGTCGGATCGTTGTTAAAGGGGATTTTGGCAATCGCCTTTACCGCATTTACCCAGGTCGGTGGGGGCGGCGGTAACTCGGCACTTTCTCTGTAGTCTTCGTCAATACGGGTAATCTGTTCCGCCAAAGTATGCTGAAGCGCCGGATAACCGCTCAGATCCCGCTTGACAACCGCATCCACTCTTTGAAATTCGCGCTCAATCACTCGCTCCAATGATTCTCTTCCAGCAGCAAGCAGGACTTCTTTATTGCGGTGTACCAACCGTTCTTCGGCTAACAATACTGATCTCGAAGCCAGCCGCATGCCGGTATGGATAACACGACTTAACGATTTGATGGCGCGATGAGCAGGGTATCGAGCAAAATACAGCATGGCAACAGCAACCACAAACCATATCAAAATGGACAATAAAGGATAGCCGGGCACGATATTAAGAAGATCTGTCAATGACATGATAAGCTCCTTTTCAATTTGGTATCACCCTTTTCTTCAAGACCAATCCAAAGCCATTTCACCTTCTACAACGCTTACTGTCTTGATAGGGTCCTCCATACCACTGTTTCAATTTCATTTGCCTTGGAACAAGAAAAGACACTAACACCCCCTCTCGAATCCATGGATAATATGAACATAACAGACAATACTACCTTAATTTAAGCAATATCCATACCACAAGAAAAAACGGGGGCTTTATCCTTATCATTTTTTAGTTTTGAATCTATTATATCA
>JAIVXD010000031.1:0-12497 GCA_048636195.1 Anaerolineales bacterium | reverse complement strand
GAGCGCTGAGTTGGCGAAATCCCGCTTTCAGCGGGAAACTGTGAACCTGACAATCTGAGTGGTTACCCTAATTTCTTTAAAAGGAGGTGATATAAAAAAGTATATATGAAAGGATAACCAACAACTAACCACTACCATTTCAACAAAGGAGGAGAGACATGAAAAAGAAAAATCTGTTTCGGTTATGCTCTGTAGCATTGGTTGCAACATTAATTGGTTTTTTTTCATTTGCTTGTTTAACGTCTTCGGCCGATGCAAAAGTTTACCGGTGGAAAATACAATCCGGGTACCCTCACGGAGACCTGTCCTTTGAACTGCTGAAGGGTTTTGCTGCCTCTGCCGAGAAAAAGAGCAACGGACAGTTAAAGATCACTGTGTTTGCCGATCCTGAAATAGTGCCTCTTGAGCAGTTGTTCGACGCTACAAAAAGAGGGACTCTGGATATGCTGCATGCGGCCGGTGCATTTTGGGGAGGGATAGTCCCTGTTGGCGAAGTTGAGTTTGGAATACCTTACGGCTTCAGGGTCCCTGAGGCAAAAAACTTTAAGGATAGTGCTGAAATAATCCGAAAATTCTTTTTTAAAAGTGGATTCGTTGATTTACTCCGAGAAGAATACGGCAAGCAGAAACTTTACTGGCTCGATATGCATACTTACGGCCCGGTTCCCTTTGTGGTTGCCACAAAACCAATCAAAACCTGTGAGGATTTGAAAGGGGTGAAAATAAGAGATGAGGGTATTTATACCAACTGGCATAACATGCTGGGCGCTCGCGGCACTTATATCTCCGGGGGGGAGGCATATATGGCATTGAAGCTTGGGACTCTTGATGCAGCCCAGTGGGATGTGAGCTGCATTACCGGCTTGAAATGGCATGAAGTTGCACCTTACTGGATTCGGGGCGAGGAGAATGATCACTGCATCGGGCATATCCTGGTAAACATGAAATCGTGGAATGCCCTGCCCGATAATCTCAAGAAAGCGCTTAAGGATGCTGCGAAGGACTACTGGGATGCGACCGTTAAAGGCTATGGTGCCGAGATAGGAATAGTCGAAGATATGGTAAAAAAAGGCACGCTTAAAGAATGCCAGCTTGATAAGGATTGTATAAACAAACATGCCGAAGCAGCCCACAAACTGTGGAATGAAGTGGCCGGTAGAGATCCGGCAAGCGCGAAGGCAATTCAAATGATTAAAAGATGGAGAAACGTAAGGTAAATAGTGTCTGAACGAAAACTAGGAATTTTTTCCAAGATCAAGGAAGGCGAAAATTATAACCACAGGAATACATTGAGTATTTCGAGGATTATAATTTGAGCCTGACGCAGAGATTGGGAAAAATAACAGTTTTCGGTCGGGCACTATTTCGGCGGTGGCACATCTGCGTTTATAAATTTACATCTGGAAGATGTCATATCTATTTTGAAATTGTACCGTTCGGAAAAGATCTTCATGCGCAAAAGATCCGCCCCTTTGCCGCCTGCGTTAAAGTCAAATGGTCTTTTGGAGGAATATGCCATGGTGTCCCGGGCCACGAAAAAACCTTCAAATATGCGTCTTTGATTCTCTTCGGTGATGCCGACCCCATAGTCATGCACTACAAACTCAATGCCTTTTCCTCTCTTCCTGACATTTATTTCTATCTTCCCTTCATCAGGGGTATTTTCTATGGCATTCCTTATGAGCCCGTCAACAACTTTTTGTAATACATCTGATGCCAGCAGCTTTCGCAGCGGCCAGCCGCGTTCCGAGTCTTCCACGATAATACATTGCTCTTGCTTGAGCCCATTTATTTTGATGGCTGTAAGAAAAGGATCAGGATTAGGTTTCGATTTTCTGTAGTCTTCCCGGGTCAAAACAAAGTCAAAGAAATGCATTAGCCCTGTAATGGCGGAGGAATTCTTTTTTTCCATGCATATTGTGGATGCATTCTTGACTCAGAACATTTTTATCCTTAAAATATTATTATGGCTTATAGGAGGAAATATCATGGCAAACACAAAATCTGAAGAAATAAGGATGTTAGAGGTATTGATAGACAATGCCGCTTCAGGGAAAGCAGTTGATTTGAATGCGAAACCTGTTCGGGAAGTTGTCAAGTTAGAGCGAGAAGGCCACGAGGTCGACACCGTTATTCTATCCATGGAATACAGTGGGACATCTGACTGCAAACCCTTTATGTTTAAAAAGAATTATTCATTTGCTGAGGACGATTCACAATATGCTCTTGAATGCCTTTTGATTGCCAATAATAGATTGCAAATTGACCACGATAGACTCAAAGAGGCAGGTATTAATGTAAAAGGCGAGTTGTTTACTTTGCAGAATTCCTTTTTCGGCCTGTCTGGGGACGCATCGGCGAAAAGACCGGCTTTGAGACTGCAGGACTTTATTCACCTTTCCCGTGCGGGAATATCGGTTATTGTTGATGTGGCACTCAAGCGCCCGGCTATCATTTTTAAGCAAGAGGGTGTAGAAAAGAGAGGATTTGGCTCTCTATCAGCTTTTGTCTTTACCGTAGGAGAAGAAAAAACAACCATTGAAAAGCTCAATAGTGTGGGATCTTACGAGGACACGAAAGGATATCAGGCAGAAATAAGAGACATGGCAAATAAGCGTCTGGAAAGAGATTGTGAGCGGTTGAGGCGTGCGGGCATGAAGGTTGCTAAACTCGAATTTTAATATGCCTGGCAAAAAATGCTTTGAGTAATGGACCAAGTTGGATTGAAGGTGCCTTTTTGGAGACCGCAGGCCGCCTCTCCTGCCGCTTACTTTCCAGACTCACCCGGTCCTGCCAGCTCAAGGTTCCTCCAGATCCCAGATACCAGGGATCTTATATTGACAGAACCCGCATCTTCCTCCTTTGATATTGTTACTTATTACCATGAAATGAATACGATGAATCAGTCTCGCCCTGCACTGTGGGCAGTAAGTATTATTGCCCTCATGTCCGGGAAGGTTGCCGATATAGACGTATTTCAAACCTATTTTTTGAGCGGTTCTTCTTGCAGCCTCTAAGGTCTTTACCGGTGTATAGGGCAAATTAGTCAACTTATAGGCCGGGGAGAATCGAGTAAAATGCAAGGGAACATCTTTCCCCAGGTTGTCTCTAATCCACTCACACATCTCCTTTATCTTACCCACCTCATCGTTTAGAGTTGGGATAATCAAATTTACAATCTCCAGATGTACCCCTTCTTCTGTGATAATTTTCAGGGTCTTAAGCACAGGCTCAAGTCTGGCAAAGGAAATCTTTCTATAAAACTTCTCATCAAATGCCTTCAGATCAACGGTAACTCCGTCCATATATTTAAGTAACGCCCTTAATGGTTCAGGCCTCATCGCACCGTTAGTATGAAAGAGGTTCCTGAGGCCCTTAGTCCGAGCTAGTTTGGCGATATCATACATATACTCATAGAATATGGTGGGTTCATTTATGCTGTGTGAAATAGACTTACACCCTTGTTTTATTGTCTCTTCGACCACTTTTTCCGGGGAGTAATTCATGCTTCTCAGGGCTTCCGGGCTTTGGGTAGTAATATGCCAGTTATGACAGTGCCGGCATCTAAAATTACAGCTGGCGGTATAAACACAGAGATTGCGGTGCCCTGGAAGCATATGATACATCGGCTCCAGTTCAATGGGGTCAATTTGAAGGCCACCAGGCTTTCCATAGACCAGACTGTATAGTTTGCCCCCTCTATTCTCCCTCACCCGGCAGAAACTACGCCCACCTTCAGCAATAATACACTTCCTAAAACAGAGCTGGCACCATACCTTTCTGTCATCTAACTTCTGGTAATGCCTGGCCTCTTTCGTATGTGATTGTCCATATGCAGAAAATAGTCTGCCTAAACGGTCAAATCCCAGAAGGGATGCACAAAAAACAAGGCCACCCCTGATAGATTTTCTACAAAAATCTCTCCGGTTCATCTCAATTCCTTGTTTAAGACAGCAGAAGCAATAAGTATAAGGAGGCTGGTCATTTTAAGAAGGACTACTGCTGTGCAGGTTTTAACCAGCCCCAAAACCGGTAAGAGTAACACCCCTCCAAGCAAACCACCCATCCATCCGCCGGCAAGATCGGCACCATAAAGTAGACCGGCAGTACCACTCAGATCGGGAGAGCGCTTTAAATATATCTTGATAGCCAAAGGAAACTGGGCACCAATGAGAAGACCGGAAAGAAAGGAGAGCACAAGAAAGATCACCCGGAAAAGAGAGAATATTGCTGGACGGTCTAAGTAAGGGGAAAAGAAAAGAAATATCGCCGGGAGGACCCCAGAAAAGACAATTATGACCAGCTCTAAACCCATAAAGAAGGCAAAATCCCTCTTAATCCTTTCCAAAAGGGAGGTCATAGTTAGACTGCCCGTTGCTATCCCCACCATAAAGGCGGCCATTAAAAGTCCTATCTGGTGGAAGACATATCCGTAAAACGCCTGAAAGGTATAGATTAATGCCAAGTCAAATACCATACCGGCAAAACCGGAGGCCATAATGGCAAAAGGGATACTTAGCTTTGTAAGTATTGCCGGACTCTTAAAGCAGATGGTCAAAAAGATCAGGGCAAATATAGAAAGGGGGATAATCAATAGCCTCAAATTTACATATTCAAACCATTTAAACAGCCAATTCATACGGGGAGAAAAGAGAGAATTCCAATGTGTGAGGCTATAGAACATCCCCACGGGAGAGAAATCCTGATTGATCTTCTTGGTGGCACCTTTCAGGGAAGTAAAGAACCAATCCACCCACCTGGAAGCTAATTTGTACTTTATATGAGACGGTGTCAAAAGGCTTACCTCAAGTCCACGTTCATTTAGTCTCTGGCTAAGCAAGTTGTGGTTAATTAAAGAAACCTCGCTTGAGGTCGAGGCCAAAAGCAGGTTGAAGTCCCCGGGGATAACCCGAACAAAAGGGTAAACCCCCTTAAGGGTATTTAGGATACAGGCGTTGAGATCTCCCAATTCCTTGCTTAAGTAGGTTAGAGATCCAGGTAAGACCATGACAAGTATTCCCCCTTTCTCAAGCCTCCCCTTAACCAAAGAGAAGAACTCTTTAGAAAAGAGCCTGTTTATCTGTAAGGTTGAGGGGTTAGAGATACCGACAAGAACCAGATCGTATCTATGAGGGGTTCTCTTGACAAAGAATCGGCCATCCAGATATTCGGTATTTACTCGAGGGTCAGCCAGCTCGGCTTTAGTCAAGGGGGTAGGAAACCTCTGAATAACATTTATTAATAATGGATCGAGTTCAGTATAGTCAATCCTTTCTACCGGGTGTTTCAAGAGTTCATGGATCACCCCTCCTGCCCCGCTACCAATCACAAGTACTTTTTTTGGCTCAGGATGAGAAAGCAAAGGTAGATGGACAAACTCCTCCACAAAGGTTATATCCGGAACCGGGGTGGTAATGATGGGAGTCCCATCAGCGAAAAAGGTGTATTGTTCACCCTTTTGGGTGACTGTGATGTTTCCGTAGATAGAATTCTGATAATGGACTACCTCCTGTCCCCTCCACTGCTGGCTTATGGAAAGATGATGAATCTTATCTCCCTTTGGACTAAGTATTAAATAGGCACACAAGACTAAAAATATTGCCGACGCACCTGCCAGAGCCCTGCCGGTCAGAGATCTACGGATAGAGGATCCCAGAAGAAGGAGGCACAATAGGCTGTTCAAAAGCGCTACCCCCAGGGCTATCTGTATGGAATTGAGAAAGGGGACAAACAAATAGGTAAAAGCAACCGCTCCCACAATTGTGCCCAGGGTCTCATGAACATAGACCTTACCAATGGAAGATGCCTTACCTTCTGAACCGAAGTTGAGAGAATATAGTTTGCAGCCGAAGGTAAACAGTGCCCCATGGGTGATACTCAGGGGAGCAAAAATGAGAAAAGAGGAGTATAGAATAGTAATCACCCCAAGGCCTTCCCCCGGGATAACTCCAATAAGCTCCTTTAAGATTCGGGTTGAATAAACCGCCAGGGGTAAACATAGGGAAAAAATGAGCTGTATGCTAACGAATGCCTTAAGCCTCTCTTTGAGGTGCTCGACCCTTTTCCCCAAAAAGAGTGAGCCAAAGGCCTCCAGGATAAGCCAGTTTGCCAGGATAATCCCGATCGCCAGTTCATTGCCGGAGAAGACTACCAAGAATTCTCTCAAAAGTAGGATCTGGACAACAATACCACTAAAGCCCATTACCAGTATGGCAAAGACAAGGCGTCTTCTCATCTATTTCCATATCCCGGGGATTTTATGGCCGCAAAACTTACACTTCCCCTCTGTCAGGTTATTACTTGAAACCATAAAATGGATACGGTGAATTAGCCTCTTCCCGCAATTTGGGCAGAAGGTGGAGTTATATTTATGGCCGGGGACATTGCCAATGGTCACGTATTCTAAGCCCACCCCTTTGGCAATCTTATAGGCCTGTTCCAGCTTCTTTATAGGTGTTGGCGGAAGGTTGGTGAGCTTGTAGGCGGGAAAAAAGCGGGAAAAATGTAAAGGTGTATACTCTCCCAGATTCTTTTTAATCCAAAGGCACATCCTTTTCACATCCTGAGGATCATCATTCAGGGTGGGGATGTGTAAATTTACTATCTCAAGCCATCTCCCTTCTTCTCTGATAATCTTCAATGTCCTCAGTACCGGCTCAAGTTTTGCAGACGAGGTGTCCTGATAGAATTTATTAGTAAAACCCTTTAGATCGATAGTCACCGCATCGGTATATTTGAGGAGTTCCTTTAATGGTTCGGGATTCATTGCTCCGTTGGAGTGCCAGAGAATGCTTAAGCCTTTTTTTTTGGCAAGCCTGGCAATATCGTAAACATATTCATAAAAGCTGGTTGGCTCATTATAGGTAAAAGAGAGGGTGGGAATCTTCTTCTTTAGGGCTATTTCCACTGCCTCTTCCGGCAAAAGGTCATAGGTATATTCCATCTCTTCAATTGATCTCTGGGAGAGGTGCCAGTTGTGACAGAATTTACAGCGAAAATTGCAGCCCGCAGTCCCAAAGCAAAGGATGTTTGTTCCGGGAAGCATATGCAGGCATGGCTCTTTTTCAATAGGGTCAACATGTACTGCTGAGGGCCTCCCGTAGACCAGATTATAGAGTCGACCCTCAATATTCTCTTTATTGCGGCAGAAACTTCTCCCCCCCTCTTTCAGTATACAGCCGCGGAAACAGACACCGCACTGAACTTTGTTATTGGCAAGTCTTTTATAAAACATTGCCTCACGTAAAGAGGGCGCACCCCTTTTTGCCAATGCCTTTTGGCTCGACAAGATAAATGAACCGGGACAAATTCCAAAAGAGGCTAAAAACAAACAGCCTCTTCTTAGAAATGCACGGCGGGAAGTGTTTTCTTTAAGAAATCTTTTCACATTGCTTTCCGAGGATCATTGTGTGTGGCAGATATTGCCATGTGTTTTCATTGCCTTACGTATCCAACGGGCATGACATACAATGGCCTGTGCTTTTCCGGAAGGCGCAATGACTTCGAAACTGCCCGGTCCCGGAAAGCCCCTATCACCACGGTTCCCAGGCCCAGCACCTCGGCCTGAAGGTATATGTTTTGTCCCACGTGACCGACCTCCATGTGGGCATATCTAACTCCTCTCTCACCATATCGGTCTGTAATCCTCCCATATTCTGCAGTGATAACGATTACAATCGGCGCATCCGCTATGAACATCTGCCCCAGACAGGCTTCGGCCAGGGTGCGGCGAAGCTCTCCTTCATGGAGAAGTCTTAGGGAATGTCTTTGTGGATCGTAGTGATAAAGCCCCTTGCTGGCCCCTTTAACCTTTCCGATAACGACATAGATGTCCAGTGGATATTGAGCGCCGGCACTGGGTGCAGTCCTGAGTCCTCCTGGATCGGTTTTTCCCTGTGCTGCCCAGAGGATCTGTGAAAGGTCTTCCGCGGTCAAATGAACGTCCCGGAAAGTCCTCTCAGACCTTCTCTTGTTTATCGCTTCTTCCAGGGAGATCTTTCCCCTTATCATTGGTTTTGGCATCATTATCACGCTCATTGTCTCACCTTTTATTTGTGTTAATGCTTCTTCCACACCGCAGACAAAACCGACTGCCGATAGGCCTACAAAACCCAGTGTAATTTGAGCTGTAATGCGGAAGAAACCTTTCCTTGATAACTTCTCTTCATACTTCAATTCAGGGTTCATTTTCTTTTTTCTCTTCCTTGTTTTTTAGATTAATATAATTGGTCTTTCATCCCCTCATCGGCTGAACGTTCCAAATGCTTTTTCAAACCTTGTTTATCCGCATCGTTGCTTCTTATGGTTGCATGGTTTCATCCGCTCTTATTGTGTGCGCATGCCGTGTCCCCTGCAATTCGCCCTTTACATCTTCCGGTCTTTTCAAGAAGGGAGGGCCTTAGATGCCGATTATCCAGGTCCGAAAGAAACCCGGCCAGCACCCGGACTGTCTCCCACGGGCGGTTATATCGCCGCCGCCCGTCGTGCAGCAGGACTATGTCGCCCTCTTGAACGGCGCGTAGCCGCCTCGCGATCCGCGTTGCCCTTCCCCACGGCCCCCAATCCACGGCGCTCAAGCTCCACATAACCACGGTCTGCTCAAGTTCCCGGGCCTGATCCATCATGCAGCGGCGAAGGCGACCGTGTGGAGGGCGGAAGTATCGGGGCGAGCGGCCCAGCACATCAGCAAGGGCCGCGCTGGCGTAACACACCTCCTTCCGAGCAACCGCGCTTGAAATGGCCCAAGGGTGGCAATGGCTCCAGGTGTGATTTCCCACCTCATGCCCCTCATCGGCTATGCGTCGCACCAGTGAAGGAAAGCGGACGGCATCTTCACCCACAACGAAAAAGGTTGCATACGCACTTGCTTGCGCTAAGATTTCAAGGATTAGAGGGGTAAATCGAGGGTCAGGTCCGTCGTCGAAGGTCAGAAACACACGCCCGCCGTCATCCGGTCCGTGGTACACCATATCTCCATCTATGACAGGTCCCTGGCGCATCATGAATTATCCTCTGAGCTGTCCCTAGCGAAATGCTTCATGAGCTGCCGCCGCGTCAGCCAAAAAATGTGGGGCTTGATTGGTCTAGTCTTCCAGGAATCGTCCCCCCCAGCAAAGGCATACAGGAGCAGGCGGAAGTGCAATCGAAGAAGAGCCGCCCTTGACCCCCCGGCTAAAGCCTCCACCTGGAAACCAATGCGTTTACCGCGGGGCCGGAACCAGTTAATTCCCCGATAAACGGGGATCTCCCTTAGCCATGAGTCAACCTGGGCCTCTGCCGCCAGCGCCTCCAGGGAGGCCAGTAACAGCCTGCTAAATGCAAGGGGCACTCTCTGGCCGGCGCTATCTGTTTCGTACAGATTGGCAATGAGTGCATTGTTGACATGTAACGTGCCGACCGGATCCCCTGGACGTAGCTCTGCCTGGTCGGCAAAAGCTCTGGTAGGGCCGCGATAACGCTCACAGCCCACGTATAATAAAGGTCCCACCGCCTGCAATCGAAAGACCAGGCGGTATAACCTGTCATATAGGCGGAAACCGCCCTTGATGACTCGTCGAGTGAAAGACATTGTCACCGCTGCCCCCTGGCCCTGGTTTCACTGTTCAATAGTTCGTAGGCCTGGTCGGCAACGCGTTGGGCGCTATCACGCAGCCCCAAATTCCATGCGCGATTCTGTATAGCGGCGAGTTTCCGGCCATCACTCAATAATGACCTCACGCTCTCAACCAGTTGGCCTTCAGGTGCCCGGCCACCGACCCTGTGACGTTCTAGAAAACGCACATTGAACCCCTCCTGCCCTCCAAGTGAGTAAGGTGCTACCAGTGGCCGGCCACAGGCCAGAGCCTCGGCCAGCGTCAGGCCGCCCGGCTTTGCGACGACAACATCCGCAGCGCGCATGAGGATCTCCATCTTGTCCATCCAACCGAATAGCCGCACCTGACTCGGCACCTCCGCGGCCATCGGTCTGAGCAGCTCAAGCGCTGTACCGTTGCGGCCTGCTGCCACCAGGACCTGCCATGAAGGTTCATGACGGATCAAGTCCACTACCACCCTGTGCAGGCCAAACCCCAGTCCGCCACCGGACACCAGAACCGTGGGACGGGCAGGGTCCAGTCCCAGCTCATGCCGAGCCCGGGTACACGACGGCAGACGCCGGAAACCCGGCATCAGGGGAATACCCGTAAGGTGTACGCGATGGGCCGGAACTCCGCGTCTCCGCAAATCCTCGGCCACATCCTCAGTTGGCACGCAGTAGTGGTCGGTGCGCGGCTGCACCCACAGATCATGTACACAATAATCCGTCAGCACGGCCACCACGATCGAAGCACCCATACTACGCCACCTCCCAAAGCCTGACAGCAGCGCCGCCGGATGCATCTGGGTTGCAACAATGGCGTCTGGTGAAAACCGCTGCACCTCGGCCCAGAGACGCCTCGCCAGCCGCAATGGGATCCATTTCAGGAGTCCCCGGCGGAAGACCCTGCCTACAGGGAAATGCTGAGGGCCTGCGAGACTTGCGAGAAAGGAGGTGAACAGTGCATGATCCAGCAGACTGTGGTGTGGGGAAAACCATCGTGCCGCTCTCATCATCCGGGGCGAACGCAAAGTTTGAACCAGCGCCATAAGCTGATCTGGTATGCCGCCCGCAATCAGGAGCCGCAGCAAGGTGTGTCGGTCATGTCCGTAGAGATTGTCGTAGAGATCCGGATTATGGGTAACGAGTTCCAGGTACGCTTCCTTCACGGTACTTGCAACACCCTTGTCCATGAGTGCCCAGAAATCGATCTGCCGGATCCTTATGGTGGAGTCCTGTTCAAGCAGGGCGTGCTTGATGGCCTCCCCAGCCCGGCTGTGCCCCGAACCCAGGGCCGAGGTCAATAGCAGTATCCGCCGGGGGCGTCGGCCCCTCGCGATGCGGAACGGATAGAAATGTGATGGAGGGTTGCGCAACATTTCTGTCACTCATTTAATCATTTTATCGTAGCATAAAAAGCGCTGAAGTTCGAGAATCTATCCCCTCGCCTCAACAGGGCGATGTATCCTGCCTATACAGGGAAGTGAAAATTCAGAAAAGAATTCACAAGCCGTTGTAATCATTACCTCGAATGCCGCCGATTTCTCCTGGTCTTTTAAATGACAGGTAGAGAAAGCTCTGTTCGTCTTCTAGGTCAAAAACGCCCCTATGGCATTGATAATGCCTTGTTTACTTGGATTTAACGTTTCGATCAAAAGTCAAATAACTCACCAAAAAGTGATTTGTGCTTTTTCTTCTTGTGGTGATAATCGTTCTTTCTGTATCCTTGGTGTTGGCTGGCCCCACGGTCTTCATGGCCCCTTGGGGCAGGGGAAGGGGTTGACCGTTCGATTATTTTATCCAGTTCTCCCCGGTCCAGCCAGACCCCGCGACACTGTGGGCATTAGTCAACTTCAATTCCGGATCTTTCCGTCATGTTTAATTCAATTTCACATACAGGACACTTCATGGTTTTACCTCCATTTTTTACTGCTTTTTTGAAGATTTTCGATTGCACTTCCATTTAAGTTGAAATTCAATTTCCTCGCTTTCAATCCCTCGTTCGTGTTCGATACTGATGCTGGCGCTAATCGGGACAAGAACACGCTCTTCGGCAATCTGAATGGAAAACAGCCGATCATTCTCCAGGGCATCTGCAAGACGACGCAGTTTCGCTATAAACGCCTTTTTTGGATATCTCTTTTCCACATCTCGATTCTTTTTTTGTTTCTTCATAGTGGCTCCCTTTCAATACACTGTCAAATTACAACAATTTCGTCTAATGATTTACTTGCCCGCGAATCGCGGTAGGCATCTGACCAAACAAAGGCCCGCATGTTAGGTGACGTATTGGTAACTTCTCAATAAGTTCGGGCGTTCACAACCGGATTAATGCCTTGAGCGAATGACAATGGGTGTATTCCCTTTCGGAGTTTAGGCGTAAGCCTTTTATAAAATCCTTACGGATAAACTCCACCCGAACTTATTGAGAAGTTACACGTATTGCTCCTTGATTCTGTCAAACTTCATGGTGGACAGATCAATCGTCACATAGGTGAACTCATTAAGTTGGCCGGGTTGAATGCAAATGGTCCTTCCGAGTTTTGCATACCACCGCCCTGTAACTTCAGGAGACTCATGGATATGACCATGGAGCGAGAGCTTTGGTTGATATTTCTTTAAAAAATTATAAATCGCCTTTGATCCTACACCGTCAGCAGCGCGATAAACTTTATCTAACTCTATGCCGTAAGGGGGCGTGTGTATTACATATACACTCTTTGCCATATCCTTGGGACGAACCAATCGATCAAGTTCTTCCTCTATTGTTGGTAGTCTTTTTGCATATGAAAACCAGTCATCTATCTCCTGCCACCCATCTGGTGTAGATAACACTCCTTTTCCAAACTGCACCTGGAATACATAGTCATCCATGTCCATTCTACACCTGTCTTTGAGGCGGAAAGGATAATCAACTATCCAG
>JAIVXD010000030.1:0-12553 GCA_048636195.1 Anaerolineales bacterium | reverse complement strand
ATGGATTGAGGAATTCCGGAATTTAGGGATTGTGAAGTATTATAAGTAGTTAGCATTGGGGGACATTACCCCAAATCCTGAACTTCGTGACTTTTTACGAGATCATCAAAATTGATATGAAAAAACAAAGCCAGAAACAAAAGAAAAAACGCCCGAAGAAAAAGATCTCCGTCACAAAGAAAACTGAGGGTGTGGATTCAAATGTAAAGCCGTTGCCAAAAGAGATGGTTAAACAAAAGCCTGTCCGGACGAACTCGAAAAAAGTATCTGAAAAAAAGGTGACAGGGGACCGCTCCATTAAGAAATATGTTGTTAAAGCGAGCCAGTTTTTCAGAGAAGCAAGGATGGAGTTAAAGAAGGTCAAGTGGCCCACGCGAAAGGAATTGCTAGCCTCCACGGCTGTTGTGATCGTTCTTACGCTTATCATTTCTTTATTCTTAGGTCTGGTGGATTTTGGCCTCATAAAAATTCTCAAGAATGTTGTGGGATAGAGTTAAGGATTGACTATTGATTATTGACTATTGAAAATTGTCCATTATTGATCGTCAATCGTGATGGTTTTGTAAAAAGTCATATAACCGGTCATTGCAAGGAGCGAAGCGACGAAGTAATCTTCTGATTTCAAATTGTTACAATAAATGAGATTACTTTGCCACGCTAATAGCCTTACTCGCAATGACATGCCGGTTGACTTTTTACAAGTACATCAATCGTCAATAGCCAATCGTCAATAGTCAATTAATAAATCAGGTGTTGGTTTGGATCAAAGGTGGTATATAGTTCATACTTATTCAGGTTTTGAGAACAAGGTGAAAAAGAACCTGGAAGAGAGAATAAAGACACTCGGGAAGGAAGAATTCTTCGGCCAGATTGTTGTTCCTACTGAACAGGTAATGGAGCTGCGAGGCGGTCAGAAAAAAACCTCTTCCAGGAAGTTTTTTCCGGGATACATTCTCGTCCAAATGATCTTGAATGAAGAGACCTGGCACATAGTAAAAGATACCGCCAAGGTGACAGGATTTATTGGTGGAGAGGTTAAACCCACACCTATTCCTGATGAAGAGGCAGAGCAAATTCTCCATCAGATGGAAGAGGGTGTGAGCAAACCAAAACCAAAGTACCGTTTTGAAGAGGGGGATGAGGTCAGAGTAATTGATGGACCTTTCAATAACTTCCAGGGAGTTGTGGAAGAAATTAAGCCGGACAAAGAGAGATTGAGAGTTCTTATCACCATATTCGGACGCGCAACGCCTGTAGAACTGGATTTTATTCAGGTAAATAAGGTTTAAAAGAGGTTAATCATGGCAAAGAAGGTCATTGGGGCTATCAAGCTTCAGGTGAAAGGAGGACAGGCTAATCCGTCACCACCCATCGGTCCTGCGTTAGGACAGCACGGTGTCAATATCGCAGAGTTTTGCAAGTCATTCAATGCAAAGACACAGGATCAACTGGGCACGGTTATTCCTGTTGTTATTACAATTTACGCCGACAGATCTTTTTCCTTTATCACTAAGACCCCTCCAGCCTCGGTCCTTCTAAAGCAGGTGGCAAAAATAGCCAAGGGTTCAGCCGAACCAAACCGGGAAAAAGTGGCAAATGTGACTCGAAAACAGGTGGAGGAAATTGCAAAGCTCAAGTTTGACGATTTGAATGCTTACGATTTAGAGGCTGCCGGTAAAATAATTGAGGGTACGGCAAGAAGTATGGGTATTACGGTGAGCGAATCTTGATATGAGAGGAAGGTCAGGTATGGGCCGGGTAGGTAAAAAACACAAGGATAGTGTTCAAAAAATTGATAGACTCACGAGATACAATTTCGAAGAGGCAGTTCAACTGGCAATAGACTGTGCGCATGCTAAATTTGACGAAAGCGTGGATCTGGCTGTTAGATTGGGGGTGGATCCAAGGCATGCCGATCAAATGGTTAGAGGTACCGTAGTTTTGCCCAACGGTGTGGGAAAAGACGTCCGTGTGGCCGCTTTTGCCAAGGGCGAAAAAGAGAAAGAGGCCCTTGAAGCAGGCGCAGATTACGCGGGTTCGGATGAACTTGTAGAAAAAATTCAGAAAGGATGGCTTGAATTCGACAAGGCAATTGCCACACCGGACATGATGAGTTCTGTTGGAAAACTGGGACGTATTTTGGGTCCGAGAGGCATGATGCCGAACGCCAAACTGGGTACTGTCACATTTGATATAGCGAGGGTAGTGAAGGAGATTAAGGCGGGAAAGATAGATTTCAAAGTTGAAAAAACTGGCATCATTCACGCCTCGATGGGCAAAGTTTCATTTGGTGTAGAAAAACTTTTGGAGAACATTGCTGCTTTTGTGGATACGATTCTGCGATTGAAACCTCCCACGAGCAAAGGGACCTATCTCAGAAGTATGGGCATCTCTACCTGTATGGGCCCGGGAATCAAGATAGAGCCCGCATACGTTAAGGATCTCTTAAATAAATAACATCACGAAAATTCAAGGATACTGAAAATAAAGGCATAGCCCCGCAAGCTGGGGACTGTAAAAAATTGTGAACTGATTCTATAACCACCTGATTGAGCATCGCTCAATAGGGGTAGTAGTATATCTTTTAGTCAAAGACAGTAGGTGCCATGAAAGCCGGCGGGGGTTACATTCTCCCAAAGACGGTGGTTACGTGCTTAAAGAGTAAGCCTACCGAGACTGATACAGGGTGATTTCTTTTTTGCACCTCTGACTTTGACATGTCTATTGTCGAGCAGAGAGGAGGTGAATATGAATAGAGAAGAGAAAGAGAAGCTTGTCGCCGATTTTGGCAGCCGCTTTGAGAAAGCAGAGGGGACTTTTCTTGTAGACTACCAGGGCCTCAATGTGGAAGCCATGAATCGATTGAGAAAAGGGCTCAAAGAAGTGGGCGCTGAATTTCAGGTAGTAAAAAACAGGCTTTTGAAGCTGGCCTGCCAGGGAACCGACACAGCGGTGTTGGAAGATCAAATGAGGGGACCCTCAGGTATCGCGATGACATATGAGGATGTGGTTAGTCCCGCTAAGGTTTTGGTCGATTTCTCGAAGAAATTTAAACAATTCGAAATTAAAAGCGGCCAGGTTTCAGGCAGGGCAATCGACGCGGAAGCCATAAGAAGGTTGGCGGAATTACCGGGCAAAGATATACTTATGGCCCAGGCTTTATCCGCCATGCAGGGGGTTCCGTCGGCGTTGGTCAGGGTTTTAAATGGAGTTATTTTACAGCTGTTGAATGTGTTAAAAGCCATTCAGCAGGAAAAAGAAGAGTCCGCTTGATGCGTGACGAGAAATGATGGAGGTTAAAAGTAAGACATGGCAGAAAAAATAAAAAAGGAAGATGTTATTGAATATATTTCGAACATGACCGTTCTTGATCTTTCAGAGTTTGTAAAGGAACTGGAAGAAAAATTTGGGGTAAGTGCTGCAGCTCCCATGGCCATGGCAGCGGCAGCGCCGGCCGAAGCAGCACAAGCAGAGGCCGTTGAGCAGACGGAGTTTGATGTGGTGTTGTCTGCTGTTGGGGACAAGAAAATCCAGGTTATCAAGGCTGTCCGCGCCATTACAAGTCTGGGCCTTAAAGAGGCCAAGGCAGTTGTAGACAGCGCGCCTGGCCCCGTAAAAGAAGGAGTCTCCAAGGATGAGGCAGAAAGTATCAAGAGTCAGCTTGAGGAAGCGGGTGCTACCGCCGAGATCAAATAGGGCCGCTGTAAGCCGAAGGCTGCGGCTATTGGATTGATTGTTTTTTCAATCTTCAATCGCCAATAGTCAATCATCAATCTAAAGGAGATACCATGGCGGGAGAAAATGGTGTCAAAAGACGCCCGAGAAGAAGTTTTGGGAAGATAAAAAACGTTATAGAAATTCCGAATTTAATTGATATGCAAAGGCGTTCCTATGAACGCTTTCTCCAAAAAGATGTTCTGCCCGATGAACGCCAGGATTTTGGGCTTCAGGGGGCCTTGGTAAGCGTTTTCCCGATTCACGATTTTGCAGGCACATCCTCTTTGGAATTTGTCAGATATAGGTTTGAAGATGCCAAATATGATGAGGAAGAGTGCCTGAGTAGAGGTATGACATATGAGGCGCCCCTCAGACTAACCGTCCGGTTGGTTGTTTTTGATACGGACCCTGTAAATGGCACGAAAAGTATCCGTGACATCAAGGAGCAAGAGATCTACTTTGGGACCCTCCCCATGATGACGGATAAGGGGACTTTTATTAGCAACGGAACCGAAAGGGTTGTCGTTAGCCAGCTCCATCGTTCTCCTGGGGCCTTTTTTGACCACGACAAGGGTAAAAAGCATTCCAGCGGGAAGCTTTTGTATTCTGCAAGGATTATCCCACTAAGAGGTTCTTGGCTTGATTTCGAGTTTGATCCCAAGGATATTTTGCACGTTCGTATAGACAGAAGGCGGAAATTTCCAGCCACAATACTTTTGAAGGCGCTTGGATATTCGACAGGCGAAGTGCTGCGTTATTTCTATGAAACAGAGATCATTACCATCGGCAAAAAGGAGTGCTGGCGAGAGGCCAAGATAGAGAGTTTATACCAGAAGAAAATTACCAAGGATATTGTTGATACCGAGACGGGGGAGATTCTGGCCAAGAAAGGGGAAAAATACACCAAACGCCTGCACAAGGCCGTTCAGTCAGCAGGGCTGACCCGCATACCCATAGACCTGTCTGATGTTGAAGGTCGCGTTATTGTAGATGACTTGGTTGACCCTGAGACGGGTGAAGTCTTGATAGAGGGTAATCAGGGGCTTACCAGTGAGATGCTGGAAATATTGAAAGAAAAAGGGATTACTGAGATCGAATGCCTTGTCCTTGATGCGCCTGGTGTGAGCACTGCTATTAGAGACACAATGCTTCTTGATAAAATAGCTTCACCTGATGAAGCAGTTCTTGATATTTATAGGAAGATGCGACCCACCAGCCCTCCGACCCAGGAAGTGGCAAACAATTTCTTTAACAATCTTTTCTTCAATGATAACACCTATGACCTCTCAAAGGTGGGAAGGCTTAAACTGAACTACCGACTCAATTTTGATGTTCCTCTTGAACAGCGAACCCTGAGAAAAGAGGATATCCTGGGTACAGTGCATGAATTGATCACGCTGAAGAGCTCCGAGGCCATGCCCGATGATATTGATAACCTGGGAAACCGGCGGGTGAGAGCGGTGGGCGAACTCCTGGAGAATCAATACAGGATAGGGCTTGTGAGAATGGAAAGGGCTATTAAGGAGAGAATGAGCCTGCAGGAAGTGGAAACATTGATGCCTCACGATCTGATTAATTCCAAACCAGTCTCGGCAGTCGTCAAGGAATTTTTCGGCACAAGCCAGCTTTCCCAATTCATGGACCAGACCAATCCATTATCGGAGATCACCCACAAACGGAGATTGAGTGCCTTAGGCCCCGGCGGTTTGACGAGAGAAAGGGCAGGGTTTGAAGTCCGGGACGTTCACCCAACGCACTACGGCAGGATTTGTCCTATCGAGACGCCAGAAGGACCAAATATTGGTTTGATAGTCTCACTCGGTACATACGCAAGGGTGAATGAGTTTGGCTTCATTGAGACACCTTACAGGCTGGTGGAAAATGGGAGGGCGACTAAAAACATCAAATACTTGTCTGCGCTTGACGAAGTGGATTATGCCATTGCCCAGGCCAATGCCCCCTTAGATGAAAAAGGCAATTTTATAAGGGAAGAGGCTGCGGTGCGGATAGAGGGAGAGGCTGGGAAGAGCCCCATTGGGGACGTGAAGTATATGGATGTATCTCCAGATCAGCTTGTGAGCGTTTCTGCCTCTCTGATCCCCTTTTTGGAGCACGACGATGCCAATAGAGCTTTGATGGGGTCTAACATGCAACGTCAGGCTGTACCCCTCCTAAAGGCCAGGGCACCTTTAGTAGGGACAGGAATAGAAGGTGTGGTTGCGCGAGATTCAGGTATATCTGTGATTGCCAGAAGAGATGGCGTGGTCGAGAACGTGGAGGCCTCGCGCATTGTCATTAGATCCAGTGGCGGGACGGATGATGACCAGTCGGAGGTGGAGATTTATAAATTAGCCAAATTTCAGAAATCCAACCAGAATAGCTGCTATACTCAAAAACCTATTGTGCACAAGGGGGATATTGTCAAAAAAGGGCAGATCATTGCTGATGGTCCTGCTTCCGAACTTGGAGAGCTTGCGCTGGGCCAAAATGTGATGGTGGCTTTTATGTCGTGGGGTGGCTACAACTTTGAAGATTCCATGCTCATCAGCGAAAGAGTGGTGAAAGAGGATATCTATACCTCCATACATATAGAAGAATTTGAGGTTGTCTCCAGGGATACAAAGTTGGGCAAAGAAGAGATCACGAGAGATATTCCGAATGTGGGTGAGGATGCCTTAAGGCAACTGGATGAAAGTGGCATAATCAGGATTGGTGCAGAAATCAATCCGGGGGATATTCTGGTAGGAAAAATTACTCCAAAAGGGGAAACCCAACTTTCTCCGGAAGAGAAGCTCTTGAGGGCTATTTTTGGGGATAAGGCCGGAGACGTGAGGGATACATCTATGAGGGTCCGGCCAGGCGTCCAGGGGATGGTGATTGACGCCAAGGTATTTGCCAGGCGTGGCGTTGAAAAGGACCAGCGAAGTCTCTATATCGAAGCCCAGGAAATGCTTCGGCATAAGAAGGATCTCCAAGACGAACTGGATGTCATTGGGAAAGGCGTAAAGGAAAGGCTGCTGGACCTTTTGGCTGGAAAAGGGCTGAAAACCGATCTTCTTGACAGGGTAACAGGCGATGTCCTCATGGGTGAAAAAAAGATAATAAAGCAGGAAGATATTGACCGCATTGCAATCGAAGCCTGGTCAGGTGCAGACCTTAAAGGTAGCATGGATGTCATTGAGAGTCTTGAATCCATCATTAATAATTATTCTACTAAGGTGGCTCGTCTCACTAAAATATTTGACGATAAGATAGAGCGATTGAGCATCGGTGATGAATTGGCCCCGGGCGTCATAAAAATGGTGAAAGTTTATGTGGCGGTGAAACGCAAATTGTCTGTGGGAGACAAGATGGCTGGTCGTCACGGAAATAAGGGTGTCTTATCCAGAGTTCTTCCTGTTGAGGACATGCCTTATTTTGCAGATGGGACCCCGGTGGACATTGTCTTGAATCCTTTGGGTGTGCCATCGAGGATGAATGTGGGACAGGTACTGGAAACGCATTTGGGATGGGCCTCCTACGAACTGGGAAAACAGGTTAAAGCGCTGCTGGATAAGATGAAAACCCCTGATGAATTGAGGCGTAAACTGAAAAAAGTGTTTGTAAAACAGGAGTATAATGAATTTATAAGGGACTTATCTGATGAGGAGCTGATAGACAGGGGCCGCTTATTGACGGACGGAGTACCCATGGCGTCGCCGGTTTTTGATGGTGCAGAAGAAGAAGAAATCCAAGATTGCCTGGAGGAGGCGGGATTACCTGTAACCGGCCAGGCGATACTTTATGATGGCAGGACAGGCATTCCATTTGATCAGAAGATCACCGTCGGCATTATGTACGTAATGAAGCTCCATCATTTGGTGGATGACAAACTGCACGCACGTTCTATTGGTCCCTATTCTCTTGTAACACAACAGCCATTGGGCGGAAAGGCCCAGTTTGGCGGTCAGCGATTGGGTGAGATGGAGGTCTGGGCAATGGAGGCCTATGGGGCTGCGTACACTCTTCAGGAGTTTCTGACCGTTAAATCGGATGATGTAGCCGGGAGAACCCGGATGTATGAAAGGATTGTAAAGGGTAACAATGTGCTTGAAGCCGGACTCCCGGAGTCTTTCAAGGTACTCATGAAAGAACTGCAGAGCCTTGGACTGGAAATTCAGCTTTTTGAGGATAGCCAGGTTTAGGAATTGAATATTGTCTATTGTCGATTGCAGATTGAAAATCGGCAATAATCAATCGCCAATCGAAAATCCAAAGGAGATAGGCATTGGAAGAATTATACAGTTTCTTTACAAAGCCAAAGGATCCATCAAGCTTTAACGCTGTCAGGATTTCTTTGGCCTCGCCGGAAAAGATTAAAGAGTGGTCTTTTGGGGAGGTCAAGAAACCTGAGACCATCAACTACAGGACTTTCAAGCCAGAGAGAGACGGGCTGTTTTGTTCGAAGATATTTGGGCCCATCAAAGACTATGAATGCAATTGCGGCAAGTACAAACGAATGAAACACAGAGGTATCGTGTGTGAAAAATGCGGCGTTGAGGTGATTCAGTCCAAAGTTCGCCGTGAACGGATGGGACATATTGAACTTGCCGCCCCTGTAGCCCACATTTGGTTCCTGAAGTGTCTTCCTTCCAAGATAGGTAACCTTTTGGACTTGACACTAAAAGACCTGGAACGGGTACTTTACTTTGAGGGCTACATTGTAATTGATCCGAAGGATACACCCCTTGTACAAGGCAGCCTGTTGACAGATGAACAACTGTACCAGGCAAAGGAGGACTATGGTGATCGATTTGAAGCGGGTATAGGGGCTGAAGCGATCCAGACAATGTTGCGGGGCCTGAACCTGGATGAACTCTCGCAAACTCTCAGGGCTGAAATGTTAGCAACAAAGTCTGAGGCAAAACGGAAAAAGCTGGCAAAACGGTTGAAGATCATTGGTGCGTTCAGAGATTCAAACAACCGGCCGGAATGGACGATTCTGAATTATATTCCGGTCTTACCACCGGATCTTAGGCCGCTTGTACCCCTTGACGGCGGCCGATTTGCCACGTCTGATTTGAATGACCTTTATCGGCGGGTTATTAATCGCAATAACAGGCTGAAAAGACTTCTGGAGCTGAGTGCGCCTGATATCATAGTAAGAAACGAAAAGAGAATGCTTCAGGAGGCAGTAGATGTCCTGTTTGATAATGGGAGAAGAGGCAAAGTTGTCACGGGAGCAAACAAACGTCCTTTCAAGTCCCTGAGTGATATGCTCAAGGGCAAGCAAGGAAGGTTTCGACAGAATTTACTCGGAAAGCGGGTGGATTATTCAGGCCGATCGGTTATTGTGGTTGGGCCAGATCTGCGCCTGCATCAGTGTGGACTTCCTAAAAAGATGGCCTTGGAGCTCTTTAAGCCCTTTATTTATAATAAACTGGATGAAAGAGGGCTTGTTACCACGATAAAGAGCGCAAAGAAGATGGTTGATAGAGAAACACCTGAGGTCTGGGATGCCCTCGATGAAGTGGTCAACGAATACTGTATCCTGTTGAATCGGGCTCCCACACTGCACCGTTTAGGAATTCAGGCCTTTGAGCCTATACTTATTGAGGGCAAGGCAATTCAGCTTCATCCTCTGGTGTGTACCGCCTTTAATGCGGATTTTGATGGCGATCAGATGGCAGTCCATGTTCCGTTATCCATCGAGGCCCAGATAGAGGCAAGGGTCCTCATGATGTCTACTAATAATATTCTTTCACCTGCCAGTGGGGATCCCATCATCGTTCCCAGCCAGGATATTGTATTGGGAATCTACTATTTAACGCGGGAAAGGCCATTTTCTAAAGGAGAAGGAAAGGCTTATTCGAACCCACTGGAAGTTAGGATTGCTTATGATGCCGGTGAGTTAGATCTTCATGCCTCCATCAAAGTGAGGATAGAGGGAAAGCTTCAGGAGACCACTACAGGCCGTGTGATTCTATATGAAATCCTGCCGGAAGCCCTTCCCTTTGCGCTGATCAATAAGGTCATGTCTAAAAAGGAACTGCGTATTTTGATAAACGAGTCCTATCGCGGGGCAGGGATCAAGTCTACGGTTATCCTGGGAGACCGGTTGAAAGATATGGGTTATAAATACGCCACGATTTCAGGTATATCTATCTCCATTAAAGACATGACGATCCCATCCAGGAAGGGAGAGATCATTGAGCGGGCCGAGAATGAAGCAAAAAATATTGATGATCAATACATAAGCGGGCTTATAACGGATGGGGAGAAATACAACAAAGTAGTGGATATCTGGTCCCAGGCCACAGAAGATGTGGCCTCGGAGATGATAAAGGAGATGGCCTTAGAAGAAGTAAGGGGGCCTGGGAACAAGAAAAAGAAGACCAACAGTTTTAACCCCATCTATATGATGTCAGATTCAGGCGCAAGGGGAAGTAAAGATCAAATGAGACAGTTGGCCGGCATGAGGGGCTTGATGGCGAAGCCATCAGGAGAGATCATTGAAACCCCCATTACGTCTAACTTTCGTGAAGGATTGACTGTTTTGCAGTATTTTATATCCACTCATGGAGCCAGAAAAGGCCTGGCCGATACGGCACTCAAGACAGCTAATTCCGGGTACCTGACCCGAAGACTGGTGGACGTAGCACAGGACGCCATCGTTACTGAAGAAAACTGCGGTACCATGGATGGCATCTGGGTGGATGCGCTTGTGGAAGGTGGCGAGATACTTCAGCGAGTCGGAGAACGGATCCTGGGTCGAGTTAGCCTTGAGGATATCTATGATCCAGTGACCGGTGATTTGCTTGTGAAGGCTGATGAGGAGATAGACGAAGAAAAAGTGAAGAAAGTCGAAGCTGCGGGATTGGAAAGGGTCAGGATCAGATCCGTTTTGACATGTGAGGCGAAAAGGGGGGTATGCAAGAAATGTTACGGCAGGGACCTTTCGCACGGCCATGAGGTCAATATCGGACAGCCCATTGGTATCGTCGCTGCTCAGTCCATAGGTGAACCTGGGACCCAGCTCACAATGAGGACATTTCATATTGGCGGTACAGCAAGTAAGAGGGTGGAACAATCTACAATTCAGCCCAGAAATCAAGGCAAGATAAAGTTTATTAACCTGAAAACGGTCGAAAATGAAGAGGGGAACCTCATTGTCATGAACCGTAATGGAGAAATTGCTGTTCTGGGCAAAGGTGAAAGGGAACTTGAGCGATATCCCATAATATACGGTGCCACTTTGAAAGTTAGTGATGGAAGCAAGGTCAAATCAGACCAGATCCTGGCTGAATGGGATCCTTTTACGATACCTATCATGACAGAGGTGAGTGGCGTTATCAAATTCGGTGATATTACGGAAGGCCGGACCATGCGGGAAAAGCGTGACAAGGTCACGGGAAAGATCAGCAGGGTGATTGTTGAATCCCGTGACGTGGATATCAGGCCTCGTATTTCCATTAAAGACAGCAGCGGAAAAACGGCCAGCCTGCCTGGTAGTACAAAGGCCAAGGCCCGGAATTATCTGCCGGTGGGCGCTATAATTATGGTTAACGAGGGAGATGAGGTGGGTCCTGGTTCCGTATTGGCAAAGATCCCGCGAGAAACCACTAAAACGAAGGATATTACAGGTGGTTTGCCGCGTGTTGCAGAGTTGTTTGAAGTGAGAAAACCAAAACAGACAGCCATCATCAGTGAAATAGATGGTGTTATCTCGTTTGGGAAATATACAAAGGGTAAGCGAAAAATGACGATTACCCCGGAGGTGGGTGAGTCTGTAGATTATTTTGTGGCAAGAGGAAAGCATGTCAGCGTCCTGGAAGGGGACTATGTTAGGGCAGGTGAGGCGTTAATGGACGGATCGGTCGACCCTCATGACATATTGAAGATCAGAGGCACCAAGGAACTGGCCAAGTACCTGGTCAATGAGGTGCAGGAAGTGTACAGGCTGCAAGGTGTGAAAATTAATGATAAGCATATTGAGGTTATTGTCCGTCAGATGTTGCGACAGGTGAATGTGACTGACGTGGGAGATTCCCATTTCCTTTTGGGGGAACATGTGGAAAAGTGGCGCTTTGAAGAAGAGAACAGAAAAATTATCGATAAAGGTGAAAAACCGGCCACCGCAGAACCTCTACTGCTGGGAATTACCAAGGCGTCCCTGAGCACTGAAAGTTTTATATCAGCAGCATCTTTCCAGGAAACAACCAAGGTCTTGTCTGATGCAAGTGTGGCCGGAAAAATAGACTTCCTCAAGGGGTTGAAAGAGAATGTGATTATGGGCCGCCTGATTCCGGCTGGTACCGGGTTGAAGACTTACAGAAATATTGAAATGGGTGTTGGCAGTTAAATTTTTTATTATTTAGTCTTGAAAATACCTTGACAAATAGTAAAAACAAAAATAGAAGAAAGAGTTCTGTATTTTTATTGTTTTTCAGGATCAAATATTGACAATTTATGCCTTTGAGTAAGTGAAGCTTTAGGAGATTCTATGCCGACCATTAACCAACTCATTAGAAAGGGCCGACGTAAACCCAGGAAAAAGGCCAAGACCCCTGCTCTTCAGGGCGCGCCTCAGAAGAGAGGCGTGTGTGTAAGGGTATATACATCGACACCCAAAAAACCCAACTCTGCACTGCGAAAGGTTGCCAGGGTGAGGTTGACAAACGGAATCGAAGTGACTTCGTATATCCCGGGTATGGGCCACAACCTTCAAGAACACTCGGTTGTCTTGATTCGAGGAGGTCGGGTTAAGGATTTGCCCGGTGTAAGGTATCATATTATCAGGGGCACGATGGATACAACCGGCGTGGATGATCGCAGGCAGGGTCGATCAAAGTATGGG
>JAIVXD010000029.1:0-12705 GCA_048636195.1 Anaerolineales bacterium | reverse complement strand
TTTTTAAGTATAAAAGAAGAAAAGGATATCGCCGAAAACAAGGGCATAGACAGCATTTCACGCTTGTTAATATTGAAAATATTGAGGAATAAGCCGAAAACGAGCTGTAGATGAGGGATGAAACATGGCACATAAAAAAGCAGGTGGGAGTTCCAGAAACGGCAGGGACAGTGCCGGTCAGAGATTTGGTGTAAAAAGATTTGGTGGTCAAAAGGTGCAGGCTGGTAACATCCTTGTCCGTCAGAGAGGGACCAAATTACACCCTGGAAACAATGTGGGCCTCGGAAAAGACTATACTATTTTTGCCAAAATTGACGGGATTGTTGCCTACGAGCGTTTCGGAAAGAAACGAAAGAAGGTTAGTGTTTACGCTACATAGCCGGAATAGGGAACTCCGCTTCCCTTGAGATCTAAAATGGACTTTCTCGATGAAACAGTTATTACGGCCATATCGGGAGACGGTGGAAAAGGTTGCATCAGCTTTAGAAGGGAAAAATTCATACCCAAAGGCGGCCCGGACGGCGGCGACGGTGGAGATGGCGGAAGCATAATAGTAAGGGCAAGCAAGAGACTCCATACCTTAACGGATTTCAAATCTCATAAGCGCTTTAAGGCCCCCGATGGTAAACCCGGAAGGGGAAAGAGCCAATTTGGCAAAAACGGCCCTGATCTTTTTATTGATGTCCCTTTGGGAACCGTCATTGAAGACCTTGACACAGGTGAGTTACTTGCAGATCTAATACATGACAAACAGGAATTCCCCCTCCTTCCTGGTGGAAAGGGAGGGAAAGGAAATCAACGTTTCGCCACTTCGACTAACAGAGTTCCAAGGATTGCCCATCCAGGCTTTCCCGGCCAGGGAAAAAAACTAAAGCTCTCGCTAAAGTTTCTGGCCGACATTGGGCTAATCGGTTTGCCTAATGCAGGCAAATCAACACTTCTTTCCTGCCTCAGTATGGCGCGTCCCAAGATTGACAGTTACCCTTTCACTACCCTTACACCTAATCTGGGTGTCATGGCCTTTGACGATGAAAAATCTCTAATTATTGCTGACATACCGGGATTAATTGAAGGAGCAAGCACAGGCCGTGGTCTTGGTCATCGTTTTTTAAAGCATATTGAACGAACAAAGCTTTTGTTACACCTTATAGACGTTACGTACCAGCCCGATCAGGATATCCTGGAAGATTTTCATACGCTCAAACACGAGATGGAGGCCTACAACCCTGCATTAATTGAAAAGCCTCAAATGGTGCTAATTAATAAGATGGATCTCTATGGGCCCGATTGCAGGGATTTAAGAGCGCTGCAAATGGCACTGGAGAAGGTGGGAATAGAGTCCTTACCCATTTCTGCGCTGACTGGTGAAGGTCTTGAAGGTCTAAAGAAATTCATCGCGGAAAAATGGGTCGAGAAATGATGGCTGGACCAAAGAAAAAGGCGACAAACATTTCGAGGAAAGAACTGCTGAAACCGGTTAAAAGGGCTGTGGTTAAGGTGGGCAGTGGCGTCCTGACCGCCAAAAATGGCCTCAATATGGCCGTTATTGAAGACCTGGCGACGGATATTTGCGCGCTAAGGAACAAGAGGCTCCAGATTATCCTGGTTTCTTCGGGTGCCATTGCCTCCGGCCTCAAAAAGATCGGACTCTCCAAAAGGCCACAGTCAGTCTCACAACAACAGGCCGTGGCTGCCGTGGGTCAGAGCAGCCTGATGATGGCTTATGAAGAGGCCTTCGGAAGTCACGGACAAAAGGTTGCACAAATCCTGACCACCCGTGATGACCCCACCCACAGACGCCGGTACTTAAATGCGCGCAACACCCTCTTCACCCTGCTCTCGTGGAAAATCATTCCCATCATCAATGAAAATGACACTGTGGTCGTAGATGAGATAAAATTCGGTGATAATGACAATCTGAGTGCCATGGTGACGAACCTGAGTGAATCCGATCTTCTAATAAATTTGACCAATATCGATGGTCTTTTTGATAAGGATCCACGAACCCACAAAGATGCGAAACTCATCAGGGTCGTGGAAAAAATTAACCGAAAAGTTACAAGATCGGCCAACTCAATTCCAGGTTTTCTGGGCAGAGGCGGCATGGCGAGCAAGATCAAGGCCGCAGAGAAAGTGGCCCTTGCCGGCGTCCCAACCATTATTGCCAATGGGCTGAAGCCTCGTATCTTAAAACAAATATTTACGGGAAAAGAAGAAGGGACACTCTTCCTGCCCCAGAAAATGACCCTCTGCAGTCGAAAGCACTGGATCGCATTCACCAAGTCTCCAAAAGGGGAAATAGTCATTGATCGTGGAGCGGAAAAAGCCCTTGTGGAACGCGGAAAGAGCCTCCTCCCATCGGGTATTACGGAGGTAAGAGGTAGATTCAGTCTCGGCAATTCCGTGCTGCTGATCAGTGAAACCGGAAAAGAAGTAGCTGTGGGCATGGTTAACTATCATTCGAGTGATATCAATAAGATTATAGGTGCCAAGACGGCTGAGATAGAATCAAGACTGGGTTTTAAAAACGATGATGAAGTAATCCATAGGGACAACCTCGTCCTTGCCGAGCAGATGAAAGAAGGAGACGAGTTATGTCACTTGCGGGCATGATCGAGGACATGGCCAAAGATGCCAAAGCGGCATCAAGACAATTGAGACGTGTAGGAAGGGCACAAAAGGATTCCACCCTGGAGTTATTGGCAGGCAAACTCATTGATATGCAGGCAGATATTATCAAAGAGAATGAAAAGGACCTGGCGCAGGCACGAAAGGCAGGCCTGTCCGCCGCAATGATCGATCGATTAACCATGGATTACAAGGTAATCAGGGGAATGGCAGATGGTCTGAGGGAAGTGGCTTCCTTACCAGACCCTGTTGGTGAAGTCTCCGGAATGTGGAAACGGCCCAATGGATTGCTTGTGGGACGCGTTCGGATACCCCTCGGTGTTATTGGATTCATTTATGAATCACGTCCCAACGTGACAGTGGACGCTGCCGCCCTGTGCCTGAAATCCGGCAACACGGTAATCCTTAAAGGAGGATCTGAGGCCATTCATTCCAACTTGATCCTTTCGGATCTGTTAGAACAAGCACTGGTGGAAAGCGGACTCCCTCCAAAGGCCATACAGGTTATTCCAACCACAGATAGGGAGGCGGTTAAGATTTTGATCGGCCTTGACGACTACATTGACACAATTATTCCGAGAGGAGGCGAGGGCCTGATCCGTTTTGTGACAGGGCATTCCCGTGTCCCTGTACTGAAACATTACAAGGGTGTCTGTCACGTATACGTGGATGAGTACGCTGACCTTCATATGGCCAGGGAAATATGCTTTAATGCCAAGGTTCAAAGGCCGGGGGTTTGCAATGCCATGGAAACCATGCTCATTCATAAAGGCATTGCGAGCGATTTTATCCCCGACATGGTGGAACGTTTCCGCGATGCTAATGTGGAAATTAGAGGCTGTCCCAGAACACTGGAATTGTCCCGGGGAATCAAACCTGCTGTTGAGACAGACTGGCCCGCCGAATTTCTTGACCTGATACTTGCGGTCAAGGTCGTCTCCGATATGGATGAAGCTCTTGATCACATTGAACAATATGGCTCCAATCACACAGAAGCAATTATTACAAATGATTATAACCGCTCCCAGCGTTTCTTAGCTGAAGTCGACGCATCGGTGGTTCTAATCAATGCCTCCACACGTTTTAATGACGGAAATCAGTTAGGGCTTGGTGCAGAAATAGGGATCAACACCTCAAAACTTCACGCCTTTGGTCCCATGGGACTGGAGGAGTTGACCACTACAAAATTTATTGTATATGGGCAAGGACAGGTTAGGGAGTGATGAAATTAGGTATCTTTGGCGGGACATTTGATCCGATTCATCTGGGCCATTTGCGCACAGCAGAGGAAATTGGCCAGGAACTGGGCTTGGAGAAAGTCTATCTAATTCCGTCCGCTTCCCCCCCCCACAAAACCAGGGAACCCGTGGCCCCATTTCACCATCGGCTAACCATGGCACGACTGGCAGTGGGTGATTCTTCGCTGCTTGAAATCCTCGATCTGGAAGGGAAACGCCCCGGATTTTCCTATTCCATTGAAACACTAAGAGAGTTTCATCATATCTTTAGCCCGGATCCTGAACTCTTTTTTATCCTGGGCATAGATGCTTTTTTGGAAATCAAGACGTGGAAAGAATACCAGAAACTCTTTTACTATGCACATTTTGTCATCATTGAACGTGCCGGATTTCGTCCTCGCGATCTTGAGGCATTTCTCTTAAACATCGGTTTGAATGTGAGAAAAACCAAACTGCCTGATGTCTTCAGCGTTTCATCGGGTAATACCGTGGTACTTAGGGCACCTACACTTATGGACATATCATCCACACGCATAAGAGAATTGGTTGCAGAAGGTAAATCCATTCGTTTTTTACTCCCTGAGATGGTAAGGAATTATATTATGGAAAAAGGATTATATAGAGACTATGCGAGCCCTCGATAAGGCAAAATTGTGTCTCAAAATCATAGGGGAGCGAAAGGCCATTGACCCTGTCCTTTTTGAAGTTGGCAAACTCGTCTCCATTACGGATTACTTTCTCATCGCCAGTGGGAACTCCAGCAGACAGGTTCAGGCCATTGCACGCCATCTTCAAAAAAGAATGCGTGAGCAGGGTTTCAGGCCCGACGGTATAGAAGGGGAACAAGAAGGGCACTGGGTGTTGATGGATTACGGGGACGTGGTCATCCACCTGTTTTACCAACCCATAAGAGAGTTTTATGACCTGGAAGGTCTCTGGATCGAGGCCCCACGGGTGAAATTGTAGATTGACGATTGGCTATTGGCGATTGAATATTTAAGGATTTCTTTGTAACTTCTCAATAAGTTAAGGAAGTTAGACTGATTCCCCCTTTTGCAAAGGGGGATTGAGGGGGATTTTTTTAGATTGAGACCAAGCTTATTGAGAACTTACATTTTTTCGATATTAAAACTATGATAAAAATGACGGGGGCATCAATATTCAATAGTCAATCGTCAATATTCAATTCCAGGGGATATTTAGTTTTGAAGGTCAAGTGCTATTTTTATATCAAGCAGGTCATTTTTATGCTTTGCCTGTTCATGTTACTTTCCAATCTTTCTTTTGTAACGCCCAAGGCCTTTGGGCTCTCAATTGAGGAGGAAAGAAAACTGGGTCAACAATTTTTAGCACAGATCCGAGGGTATTTTGAACTGGTAGATGATGAATCTGCCAATCAATTCATAATGGATTTGGGACGTTATCTCACCATACCTTTGGAAACAAAGCCCTTCCCTTTTCATTTTTATATCATAAAAGATAATACCATGAACGCCTTTGCAGCGCCAGGCGGACATATCTTTGTCTTTTCCGGATTAATAGAGGCCATGGACAATCTGGATGAACTTGCGTCTGTCATTTGCCATGAACTCGGCCATGTCACTGCCAGGCACATATCCCAGCGCATAGAGCAGAGCAAAAAAATAGGGTTTGCCACCATGGCAGCAATTCTGGCTGGTGCTTTGATTGGGGGTGAAGTAGCGGGAGCAGTAATGACAGGAGCGATGGCCGCTGGAATGCAGGCCCGACTGAGCTACAGCCGAAACGACGAACGCCAGGCTGACCAGTTGGGGTTCAAGTACACGAAGTTGGCCAGCTTTAACCCCGCAGGGCTGATCAGCTCACTAAAAAAAATTCAGAAAGGACAATGGTTTGGTACGGCTAAGGTACCGGCCTACCTTTTAACCCATCCTACCGGACCCGAAAGGATGTCTAATCTTGACTCAATGTTGACCCATTTCAAACCTGATCCCCCAACCAAAGAAACCATCCAATTAAGAGAGCGCTTTCCCCTCTTTAAAACAATTCTCCGGGCAGAATGTATGGATTCCCAGGAAGCAGAAAGGCTTTTCCTCCTTGATCTTAAAAAGAACCCTTCATCGTTTTTATCCAATTTTGGCCTTGGAATTGTTTATAAGGAAAGCTCAGAGTATGATCGCGCAATTCGTCATCTAAAAATCGCTCTCAAGGAAGTTCCGGCTTCTACTCCCGTACTGAGAAACCTGGGGGAAACCTATCATATGGCGGGGCAGGACAGAGAGGCCATCCCGTTTCTTGAAAAGGCCTTTGATCGTGATGGTCAGGGCCGCTCTACGATATTTCTCCTTGCACAGTCTTATGAAAACCTTGAAAAGTATGAAAGGGCAATTCCACTCTTAAAGAAACTGACCTATCTGAAACCCGTTGATAATGAGGTCTATTATCACCTGGGCCTTTCATACGGAAGGCAAAACAGGCTGGCATTAGCCCATTATAATTTCGGCATTTATTTTAGCAATTTACGGCAAATACAGAAAGCAAGTTTTCACTTCCAAAAGGCCGATAGTCTTTCCGGCAATAATCCTGCCCTGAAAAAAAAGATCCACAATGCCATAAAAGGGCTCGGTCCCTCACAATAGGTGAGAAGGGGACATCCGTTATTTTTGGAAACGGGGTTATCCGTGACAAAATACACCGTACCCTGTGTCAAAGGTCTGGCCCCGAATTTCTATGAGGAGATTGAGAAAGGAAAAATGTGAGAGAGCCCCTTCGTATCAACCGTATTGCATGAAGGAAAAACCCTCTATGTCAGGGAGCTCGAAAACAGCAAACTATTTAGGACAGGAACTTTTTCAAACGCTCCATTGCCTCTTTAAGTCGATCCACCGGATGGGTCAACGCGATGCGGAAGTATCCTTCTCCGTATTTTCCATACATAGAGCCAGGGATCATCCATACGGCGATTTCATCGAGGACCTTGAAGCACCAATCTTTTGAGTTGGTAACGCCTTTGGGCACACTCGCCCACACATAAAAGGTTGCCCTGGGATTCTCCAATTCCAGGCCCATCTCGGTGAGGGCCTTCACGACCACGTCTCGGCGCTCCTGGTACATCCGGTTCCGTTCCTTCATGAAATCTGTGGGGCCGTTCAAGGCAGCAGTGGCCGCCACTTGGAGCGGATAGAACATCCCCCTGTCGGAATGAGATTTTATCTTGGTCATCCCGGCGATGATATCCCTGTTTCCCAGTATCATGCCTGTGCGCCAGCCGCAGGAATTATAGGCCTTGGACAGGGAGTTGAATTCCACCCCGATCTCCCTCGCCCCATCGAACTGGAGGAAACTCGGCGCCTGGTACCCATCAAAGCAGATCTCCGAGTAAGGGTTATCTGAAATAACGGCCACGTCGTACTTGTGGGCCCATTCGACCAACTGCTTGTAAAACTCCTCTGGCGCGCTCGCCGCGGTGGGATTATTAGGATAATTGATCCAGATCATCTTGGCGCGCTGGGCTACTTTGGAGTCAATAGCGTCCAGATCGGGCAAAAAACCATTCTCCTTTAAAAGCGGAACCGGCTCGATCACCCCACCGGCGATCTTGACCCCTGCAACGTATGCCGGATAACATGGGTCAGGCACTAAGGCCGTGTCGCCCGGGTCCAACAAGCAGGTGTGAATATGAAACAGGCCCTCGGCAGAGCCCAACAGGGGCAACACCTCTGTCTCCGGGTCGCACTCAACGTCAAAATGGCGTTTGTACCATTCGGCAATGGCCTCTTTGAGCGGCACAGGCGAATAGAAACTTGGATAGTGATGACTCTCAACATCAATGCATGCATCAGCCAGAACTTTTCTTTGTTCCTCCGGTGGTTTAACATCCGGGTCGCCTAAGCCCAGGTTGATAACGTCCTTGCCCTCTTCCTTCATCCTTGTCAGGATAAGGTTCATGGCCGTGCCCAGGTAAGCCTCAAAGTCATTTAAGCGCTTGGCTGTTTTCATTGGAAGTATCTCTCCGCCTCAAATAGTTTCGTCTTCATAAACATTGCAGATGCAGCATAAAAAAGTTGCCTGCTCGGTCTTACTCAGGTTTTTCATGCCGTGTGGCTCCATGCTGGGTACGTAGATGACATCACCCGGACCGCAGGTCCATTTTTTAACCAGTTCATCGGTTTCGGAGTCAAACCGCCAGCACTCGAATTGACCGCTCAGTATATACATGGTCTGGATATAGAAATGATTGTGTATAGGGATCTCACCTCCAGGCTGGGCCGTGAAAAATCTGAGGCCGTATTCGGGGATACCCATGTCGTCGTCTCCGAACTTGGAAAGCCAGCGAATACTAATGCCCGTGACATCATACATCTTGCCCCTGTAAGGGAACTTTTCTACCTTGACGTCCTCGCTGTCCTTCCAGTTTAAGACTTCCATACTATCCTCCTTTGCAGAAAAACAGTGCCAACTTCAGAGATTGGTAAATAGTAGAGTTGTTAAGTCGTTGAGTTGGAAAATAGTCCAGGTGTAAGCGGGATTACACGCCCACAATCCCTGCCGACTGTAAATTTAGATGCGAACTACATCGAATTAAAGTACTTAATGTATGCACCTTAAATTCATTATTAATTCATGTCAAGTACTTTTTCCATTTTTTTATTTTTTTTAGCAGCACCAGACCTGGAAATGTGAATCTCAGTTCATTACGAATCACAGAATAGGGGAATAAAACAGCAAAGCACATTCTGTGCGAATGTCCACTTCTACAATACCCCCTTCTATCATTAACCGGATAAAGCACCAATTCTTCCAGTCAGATAGAGCGGAACGTTTTGTATTACCTGTTCGCTTTGGATTTTCAAGGGTCTGCTTGATATCTTGATTGCCCTTTCAGGCTTGTATTTAAGGAGGAATTGTTGCAAGCTTTTCGCGCGTGTTCTTGTTCCAGCCTTGACCTCCACAGGAATAATATTTCCTTTTACTACATTTAGATATTCAATTTCCGAATTCCGCTCAGTCCAGGAGTAGAGCTGTCTATTTCCGGCAGCAACAAACTCTTGTGCAACAAAATTTTCAGCAAAATAGCCCTTGGTTATTCCGTAATCCTGATGCAAGACAGTTTCAGGAGAAAGAGCGAGCATACTACTGAGCAACCCGATGTCAAACAGAAATAGTTTGAACTGATTTTCCTTGCAGAACGTTTCCAGAGGCAATTCGGCTCTGTTACATACCTTCACCTTGATCAAAAGACCTGCTTTCTCAAGCCATGTGATAGGCCCTTGAAGTTCTGCAAAGCTCCTTTTCCCATGGATAGCTTCTTTAAACATATACCGCTTGACTGAGCCCCCAATATTCCTGGAAAGCTGCATGGGGACGTTTTCAAAAACAGACACGATATGGATTGAGTTCAATTTTCCGGAATGCTTTGCAAAATCCTTGTAGTAACTTTCTACGAGCCCATTCTGTATAATCCTTGCCTGTCGCATGGCTTCTGCACGGTCTTTGCGTTGTGATATATAGGTCGATACAACCTCAGGCATACCGCCGATGACGAAATACTCTTTTAACCTGTCCCAAAGCTTTACATGGGCCATCTCAGAAAGCATGCCTGTATCAAGGGCGGAAGGGAGTAGTTCCAGCAACATCTGTTCATCCAGCGCTAAAAGGAATTCTTCAAAACTCAGTGGATACAGATTAAGGAACTCAACTTTTCCAACCGGGAAAGGTTCAGGAGAGAGTTTAACACCAAGAAGAGAACCAGCGCAGCACAGAGCCAGTGCCGGCATTTTTTCACAAAAGTATTTCAAACTGGTGATAGCCCTAGGACATTCCTGGATCTCATCGAAGGTTATTAAGTCGGCTTTTGGGTCAATTCCCCCCCCCAGATGCAGTGAAAGCTCTGTCAAGATCCTATTAGGAACAAGATCCTGTGTAAAAATTCTCGCCAACCGGCGGTCCAATTCAAAATTGAAAACATGATAATTTTTAAATTCCCTTTGTCCGAAGCTTTCCAGGAGATAGCTTTTCCCCACCTGTCTTGCTCCCTGTAGTAGCAAGGGTTTTCGCCGAATGGATGCCTTCCAGGATAAAAGCTGTTGATATGCAAAACGTTCCATAAATATCACCTGTCACACTTTTAAGGGGCAATAAATCTTCTCTTTCATACTTTTTGCAACCAATTTATATGGTCTGGATGCTTTTGTCAATATTTTCGATTAGGGCGTATGTCTGGTAGGGATATTAATGACCAGACCTGGAGATATGAATTTCCACGCATTCCGGTTACCAAAAAATGGCGTGCATGTTCATTATTGTTGCGTGTTCACGAAGAATGAACAAATGAAAATTGATGAAGCCGCCCCGGTTAAATGGGGGAACTGCGATTTAACCGGGTAGGCAATAAGGCACAAAATACGCAGAAATAGAAAATTGCCCTCAGTAATATAAGGCGGTTATAAGCCTAAAAAAACGATATCAGATTTTAACGAAACCGACAAAATTGACAGTTTTTCAATTGATAAGGAATATTCAATACTCAATTGAAATCGGAGGTTTGAAGAGATGAACGATCTTCCAATGACCTTTCCCAAAATTCTCATCCATAACGCCGAGAGATTCCCCCCCACCAAGGCAGCCATACGTGAAAAGGACTACGGTATATGGCAATCCTATTCATGGCAGGACTACCTTGACCAGACGAGGGACTTTGCCCTGGGATTGGCCGCTCTGGGTTTTAAAAAGGATGATAAAATGGCCATTATCGGGGACAACAGACCCCAGCTTTACTGGGGGATGGCCGGCTGCCAGTGCCTGGGGGGTGTGCCCGTTCCCCTTTACCAGGACGCCATACACAAGGAGCTTCAATATATTGTGGATCATTCGGAGTGCAGGTTCGTCCTGGCGGAAGATCAGGAGCAGACCGATAAGTTCATGCACCTGAAAGACGAGATCCCCAGTCTGAAATATATCATCTATGATGATCCCAGGGGGCTTCAAAACTACAAGAAAGACTGGCTTATCGCTTTTACCGATGTCCAGGAGATGGGCCGCAGGTTTGGCAAAGAAAACCCCGACTATTTCATGGATTCGGTCAATCAGGTAAAGCCTGATGACATGTCGATCATTGCCTACACATCAGGGACCACCGGAAATCCCAAAGGGGTTATGATAACACACCGTATGATTGCCGATTGTTCCCGCGGATTTCTTGAGTGGGACAATCTAAAGGAGACGGAAGATGTCATGGCCTATCTCCCCATGGCCTGGATCGGGGATCATATCTTCTCCTATGGCCAGGCCCTCTGTTCCGGATTTACCGTCAACTGCCCGGAGAGCACCGCCACGGTGGTTAATGACCAGAAGGAGATCGGACCCACCCATATCTTTGCTCCTCCCCGTATCTGGGAGAATATCCTGACTCAGATCATGATCAAGATAGAGGATTCCGCCTGGATAAAACAGAAGTTATTTCACTACTTCATGAAAGTGGCTAACCGGGTGGAAAAGAAACGGGTCGCCAATGAACGGGTGCCTTTTACCGACAAAATTCTCTACAAGATAGGGGATTTCATTCTCTACGCACCACTGGTTGATAACCTCGGCATGAGAAAGATGAAGGTGGCCTATACGGCAGGGGAAGCCATCGGCCCGGAGATATTTGAATTCTACAGGTCCTTAGGGATTAATCTGAAACAGCTCTATGGCATGACCGAGAGCTGCGCCTATGTGTCCATGCAGAAGGATGGGGATATTGATTCCGAGAGCGTGGGGCCTCCAGTCCCCGGGGTGAAAATTAAAATCGCCGAAAACGGAGAGGTCATGTACAAAAGTCCGGGCAATTTCGTTGGGTACTATAAAAACCCTGAGGCTACCGCCGAGACCATTGAGGACGGGTGGCTCCACTCCGGCGATGCGGGCTATATGACGGAACGTGGGCATCTCAAGATTATAGACCGGGCAAAAGATGTCAGCCAGTTGACCGATGGAACCCTGTTTTCCCCCAAGTATATCGAGAACAAGCTGAAATTCAGCCATTATATCAGGGAGGCCGTGGCTCACGGAATGAATATGGACTTTGTTGCCGCCTTTATTGATATTGATTACGGGGCAGTGGGAATGTGGGCCGAAAGGAGGCATCTCACTTATACCAGCTATATGGATCTTGCCCAGAAGTCTGAAGTCTATGATCTTGTGTATAATGAAATCCTTATGGTAAACAAGAGACTGAGTGAGGATGAACGACTCAAGGGGGCCCAGATCAAGAGGTTCCTGTTACTCCACAAGGAACTCAACCCCGATGATGGTGAAATCACCCGTACCAGAAAGGTGAGAAGGAAATTCGTAACTGAAAAATATGGCAACCTCATCGATGCTCTCTATTCGGACAAAGAAAATGTGGACGTGGAAGCCAAGATTACCTATGAGGATGGCCGGACCACCACCATGAGGGCCAATCTCAAAATCCGCCATGCCGAGACATATTAACGGAGAAAAAACGCCATGAATGAAAAGCCAGAACCCATGCTTCGCGCAGAAAACATAAGCATCTCATTTGGCGGCCTGAAGGCCTTAGACAATGTCAGCCTGGAAATCAATCCCGGCGAGATCTTTGCTATTATCGGCCCTAACGGCGCCGGAAAGACCACGATGCTGAACGTCATTAACGGGTTTTATAAGCAAGACGAGGGGAGTATCTTCTTTGAAGGAAAGAAACGGCCGAAAAACCTGAAGCCGAACGTAATAGCGGCCCAGGGAATCGCCAGGACCTTTCAGAATCTGGCCCTGTTTACAGGAATGTCGACCCTTGGAAACATCATGGTTGGGCGGACCATGATGATGCATTCCAATATCTTTTCTCAGGCCCTTTACT
>JAIVXD010000028.1:0-12727 GCA_048636195.1 Anaerolineales bacterium | reverse complement strand
CCTTAAAATTATTTTAGTTCAATACACATTTAAATGCATAATAACACAAACTTTTGCTTTTAGCAATAAAGTAGCGGTAATTTTCCTTGTATGCAGGCTGATAACACAGTAATATTAATAGTGATTGATCTTTGTCATCCAGTCCTGTTGGACCCAAAAGAATGCATACTTAAAATCCATAACCCTGAACCTGTGAACGCTTACAAAAACTGAAAGGGAGGACGCAGTGAAAGTCGTATTCCATGAAGATTTTTATCAGATTTATACTTCGGACCCAGCGGCAACAGCAGGTCGTATGGAGGCGGTTGTGGAGATAATCAAGCCGGTGACAGATTTTATAACGGCCGATCCGGCTTCAGAGGCCGACATTGCTGCAGTACATACAGCTCCCCATATGGTGCAGGTGAAACAGATGGGCATTTATAATGTGGCCGCCCTTGCCGCAGGTGGCGCCATCCAGGCTGCAACTATTGCCCTAAAAGAGCCCTGCTTTGGACTCATTCGACCTCCAGGCCACCATGCGTCCTCAGGTTCTTCATGGGGCTTTTGCTACTTTAACAACATGGCCATCGCCCTGGAGCGTTTAAGGCGGGACCAAAAGATTGAGACTGCCTATGTGCTGGATATAGACCTTCATTTCGGAGATGGCACCGTCAATATCCTTAAGGCCAAGGATTATGTCACTGTACACAATGTAGCGGCAGGCCAAAGGGACAGATATATTACAGAAGTCAGAGATGCAATGGAACATTGCAATGCAGACATCATCGGTATTTCAGCGGGCTTTGACAACCATGAAGATGATTGGGGCGGGACCTTGAGCACGGAAGACTATCGAGATATTGGGCTCCTGGTGAGGGGGGCGGCCAACCGGCATGGTGGAGGATGCTTTGCCATTCTGGAAGGAGGCTATAATCATCAGGTTTTAGGTTATAACGCCCTGGCATTAATCCAGGGATTGTCGGGGGATTGAAAATGCTATTGAAACGGATCACCTTTATAGTAAATCCAAATTCAGCCAATGGAGCCACTGGCAGGCAGTGGCCAAAAATACACCTAAAGGCAAAGGATCGATTGGGCTCGTTCGAGGTCCTGATAACCACCGGTCCCGGTGATGCAACCAGGCTTACCCGGCAGGCCGTTCTGTCAGGCGTTGACATAGTGGTCTGCGTTGGTGGGGATGGCACCCTCAACGAGGTAATTAACGGTCTAATGAACGAAAAGGGTTCGCTTGAATCGGAAGTTCTGCTGGGTTATATCCCCCGGGGCACAGGATGTGATTTGGCCAAATCTTTACCTGTTCCCTTAAATCTGGAAAGGGCCTTAGATAATATCCTCAGTTGCAGGAACCGCCAGATAGATCTGGGAAAACTTACGTACCGGGATCATAGGGGCCTGGAATCATACCGCTATTTCCACAATGTTTTGAGCTTAGGCCTGGGTGGTGAGGTGGACGTCCGCGTCAACAGAACAAGCAAGGTATTTGGTGGTTTTTTATCGTTTATGTGGGCAACCCTTATCTCCATTTTACGCTTTGATAAAAAGCGAGTTCACCTCCGTGTAGACGATTTTTTCGATGAGGAAGTCACTATATGGAATGTGGCTGTTGCCAATGGGCAGTATCACGGGGGCGGAATGTGGGTAGCCCCTGGTGCTGCAATAGACGATGGTCTTTTTCAAGTGACAATAATTGGGGACCTGAGCATGCCTGGGGTGTTCTGGAATCTACCCAGGCTATACAATGGGAGATTATATGAGCATCAAAAAATAATAAAGTTGATAGGACGGCGGGTTGTGGCATCTTCAGCTCAAGTGGTGCTTCTGGATATGGACGGAGAACAGCCAGGCCGACTGCCTGTTGTTATTGAAATGGTTCCTTCTGCACTCAGCATTATTTGTGAATGAGTTTCTCTATGAAACCTTATGAATTCATGAAAACCAATCATCTCGCGGTGGCCGGGTTTTTATTGCCGTTTGTGGCCGCTGGAGTGACAGGCCTTCTGATCCTTATTTCCCAAGGCGATTTCAAATCACTTAAGTTTTCAGTTCTATATCTGACCGCTGTACCACTGATCATGTTGACTGGTGTAGTTTCATCTGTAAAATCGATCCCGCTCATTGAAGAAAAGGGGGATAAGGATTATGCCTATTCCGGGTTGACCCTGAATCTCCTTTTCATGCTTGTTTATATCACATCCCTGATTTACTTCGTTTACACCCCATCCAATTGAAAGGGGAGCACCCCCCTGCCCCATCGGAACCTTAGCATTAAATCATTAAATTATTAAACCTGTAGCTCGGCAAAACCACAGAATCCTACCAGATTATAGCATCATGTAGTGGTACCTCGTTATCTGACCACAACATATTGCGCTCAAATCATAAAAAAATTAATTGTGCAAGTATCTAATTAATTTGCTTTTTTTCTTGACAAATTGCAGAGGGTTACGTATAGTGTCACAAAGTGTCACAAAGTGTCAGGAAGTGTCAGGAAATCTACCTATGTTTAGAGGTCGCTCAAGACATACACTGGATGCCAAAGGCCGTTTGGCAATCCCCGCCAGGTTCAAGGAGGAGTTGGACCAGGGGGACAATGATTGTCTGGTTGTCACCAACCATGACGTGTGCCTGTGGGCCTTTGCCAGAGCAGATTGGAGGGTAATCGAAGAGAAGGCCTCGAATCTTCCCCAATTCAGTCGCTCTGCCCATACCTATCTTAGATATTTTATATCAGGTGCCGTGGAATGTCCAATTAAACAGGGAAGAATAACAATCCCTCCGGATTTAAGAGAAATTGCAGGGCTGAAAAAAGAAGTGGTGCTTGTTGGAGAATTGAAAAGATTTGAGATCTGGGAAAAGGACAGGTGGGAAGAGGAATTTCGGCGGGTTAGAGAGAGCTTCCCGGCGATCAGCGAGTCCCTTTCAGAATTAGGTATTTAAGGGTCTGGCCTTGGAATACCCCCATCAACCGGTCCTCGTTCATGAGGTTGTCAAGTATCTTGTTTCTATTCCTGAGGGCACTTATGTGGACGGAACCGTTGGTACCGGGGGACACAGCCAGGCCGTCGGAAAGCGCCTGTCGGGAAAAGGCCGATTAATCTGCCTGGACATGGACCCGGATGCAGTTAGTACATCAAAGAAAAGAATGGCCTTTCTCGGTGACAACGTCCGCATTATGAAAGCAAACTATGCAGACATGGATAAGGTCCTCGCAGACCTGGGATGCAAGGCAATCGATGGTGTCTTATTAGACCTTGGGATGTCCTCTTACCAGCTTGAAAAATCAGGCAGGGGTTTCAGTTTCAGCAGGAATGAGCCTCTTGATATGAGGATGGACCCTGAAAATGAACTAACGGCACTTCATCTGGTGAATAACTTGGAACCAAGGGATCTGGAACGTATATTTAAGGACTATGGTGAAGAAAGGCGGGCTAAATCAATTGCAAGAGCCATAGTCAGGGCACGCCTGAAAAGCCCCATTGAAACCTCATCTCGCCTGGCGGCTGTGGTTAAATCGGTGTTTTCACCGTCTCATGGTTCCTGGGCCAGGCATCCTGCTACCCGGACATTCCAGGCCCTAAGAATAGCAGTCAACCGAGAATTACAAAACCTTGAAACATTTTTAAATAAGATCCCCCTGCTAATGGCGAAGGGAGGGAGGCTGGTTGTTTTATCCTACCATTCTCTTGAAGACAGACTTGTCAAACAGACAATGGTTAATTGGGAAAAACCATGTACATGTCCGCCGGAATTTCCCCGTTGCGTTTGCGGAAAGGTGCCGCTTTTCAGGCGCCTTTTTAAAAAAGGGCTCAAACCGAGCGGAACCGAGATCAAGAACAACCCAAGGGCACGCAGCGCTATCTTAAGAGTCGCAGAAAGGGTTTAGCCATGACAAGACCGGAGAGGGTTTCGAACATGGTGCGATCAAGAAACGCCAAGACAGGAGTTCGCATCAAGAATTACCGGGTTAAGAAACGAATATTGAATATGAAAAGCAAACAAGCCTTGCTGATCATATTTATGCTGTTTCTGTTTATGGGAAGCAGTATCGGTTATGTCTGGTCAAATTTTGAAAGGACCCAGATAGGGTACGATCTAAGTCAGTTAAAAAAGGAGGAGATGAGGCTCAGAGAAACAAACCGGAAGCTCCGCCTGGAATTAGCGATTTTGAAATCACCTCAGAACCTGGAGACTCTGGCAATCGAAAAACTGGGCTTGAAGCAGCCCTCTCCCGAACAAATTATTGTCTTGCCATGAAGGTAAAAGAAAAAAAGTGGATCAGATTCCGCATTTATTTGGTTGCCGCTTTTTTTCTAATGGGATTGGGGACAATTACGGCCAGGGCCTATCAGCTCCAGGTGCTGGAAAAGGATCGGTTGGGAGGCATTGCGCGTGCAGGCTATATCGGGACCACGAAACTCCCCCCGACACGCGGTACAATTTACGATCGGGAGGGGCACGAACTGGCCCTGAGCATTGAAGTTGTATCCATCTATTGCCATCCGAATCGAATTAAAGAAAAAGTCAAAACAGCCAGGCATCTTTCTGGAATCCTCAAGGAAAAACAGGGCACGATCCTGAAGCTGCTGAAGAGTCAAAGCTCCTTTGCGTGGATAAAGCGTAAAATAGACCCTGATCGAGCCGCAGAGGTTAAGGCTCTGGACTTAGACGGGGTAGGCCTAATCAACGAAACCAGGCGCTATTACCCTGGCCGAGAGATTGCAGCCCACCTGATCGGATTTGTCGGCACTGACAACCAGGGGCTTGAAGGCCTTGAGAAGAGATACGATGAGCTGTTAAGAGGGCCGCAATACAGCCTTATTCACATGCGAGATGCCCTGGGTCGACCTTTTTCTATCAGCAGGCCAATCACTTCCGGCCATAGGATGCACGATCTAATCCTCACGATCGACAAAGACATCCAGTATAAGGCTCAACAGGTCCTTGAATCGGCGGTAAAAAAAACAAAGGCCAAATCCGGTCACTGCCTGGTTTTAGACCCGGAAACGGGAGAAATTTTGGCCATAGCCGTGGTTCCAGAGTTCAATCCTAATATTTTTTCCAGATACAGGCCGGCACAATGGAGAAACCGAATCATCACGGACTGTTTCGAGCCCGGGTCCACCTTGAAGGCCTTTCTTCTGGCCGCGTGTTTGGAGGAATACGTAGTCACGCCTAATACCAGTTTTGACTGCGAACAGGGCAAATACAAGATCGGCAGGCATGTAATCCGCGATACCCATAAACACGGCGCGCTGAGCGTATCAGATATTATTGTGCATTCAAGCAATATAGGCGCAATCAAGATTGGCCAGACGCTTGGCTATGAAACATTTTACGAATATTTAAAGAATTTCGGGTTTGCCAGCAAGACAGGCATTGACCTGTTGGGTGAGAGGAAAGGTTTTATTCGTGCCCCCAAAAAAGCCAGACCCATCGACCAGGCCAACCTGTTTTTTGGCCAGGGGATGACCGCCACTTCGTTGCAAATAGCTGTGGCTATGGCGGCCATTGCCAACGGTGGAAAATTGATGCGCCCTTACGTGGTTAAGGCGGTTATGAATGAATCAGGTGGCGTGGCAAAGGAAACTCGCCCGAAAGTAGTGCGGAGGGTCATTTCGGATCAGACCGCCAGGAGGGTCGCAGGGATTCTCGAGGGGGTTGTGGACGAGGAAGGCACAGGCCCGAAAGCAGCCATCAGCGGCTTCAGGGTAGCAGGAAAAACAGGGACATCTCAAAAAGTTGATCCGAAAAGCAAACAATATTCCAGAACAAAATACGTTGCCACCTTTGCCGGTTTTGTACCAGTGGATCATCCCAGGCTGGTCATATTGGTGGCTATTGATGAACCAAGAGGCATTCCCTATGGTGGCGTGGTGGCGGCGCCTGTCTTCAGCGAGGTAGGGCTGTGGTCTTTAAATCACCTCCAGGTCAATCCAAAGATCAGGTTGGTGGACAAAGGGATAGATGCTAAGGAAAAGGCCAGCAGTCGTTCAGTTTCAGCACAGGCTGACCGGGTTCCCATAGAAGTAAAGGCAGGGTTTCTCCCGGATTTCAGAGGTCTCGGGATGAGAAAAGTCATCAGCGAAGCAAGATCTCTGGGGCTGAAGACACTTTTAGAAGGTACGGGGCTGGCGGTTAAGCAGAACCCAAAACCGGGATCTCCACTGCAAGGGGTTCGTACGGTAAAGGTCATTTTCAGGCCGCCAGCATGAAGAGGTTAAAGGCTAAAGGCAATCAGAAGAACGGAAACGTACAATGCAATTAGGAAAACTATTAGACGGAATTGCAGTTAGTGATTTCCATGGTAATTCTGAAATTGAAATAAAGGGTCTTGCCTATGACTCTCGATCTGTAAAGCCAGGCTATTTGTTTGTTGCCCTCAAGGGACAGACAGAGGATGGCCATGATTTTATAAAAGGAGCTCTTCAAAATGGCGCTGTGGCATTGGTTTTGGAGCAATCCAGATGGACAGATACAAAGACTGCCATAGTTCAGGTCTCAAACTCCCGGGAAGCATTATCCAGGCTTGCGGTAAATTTTTACAATCGACCTTTCAACGGAATGACCCTGATCGGAATTACAGGCACCAATGGCAAAACCACAACCAGTTATGTGTTGGAATCTATCCTTTCCGCTGCCGGTGCCGTTCCTGGAGTTATCGGCACCATCAATTACCGGTTTTCGGGACAAACCCTGGAAGCGCCAGTAACAACACCGGAATCCCTGGACCTTATGAGCACTTTGCGGAAGATGGCGGACGGGGGCGTTACAGATGTGGTCATGGAGGTCTCTTCCCATGCGCTCCACCTGGGAAGAGTTAGGGACTGTCCTTTTCATGTCGGAGTTTTTACAAATATTTCAAGGGACCATCTGGATTACCACAATTCAATGGAGGATTACTTTGAGGCAAAAAGCCTTCTTTTCCGGGGTCTTGGAGAAAAGGAGCCTCATCATTTGACATGGGCGGTAATTAATGCGGATGACCCTAAGGGAGAAGAGCTGATTGGGCTGACAAAGGCCAGGGTTATTACCTATGGCCTTGAAAAAGACCGTGACGTGAGAGCAGAAGGGATTCAGTTGACCAGAAGCGGTATGACTGCCCACATGATAACCCCTGCGGGTGAAACAGATATCCATTCCTCGCTCATCGGAGACTTTAACATTTACAATATCCTGGCGGCTTCGGCTGCTGCCCTGTGTTTAGGGATTGATCTCAATGTGGTGGCCTCAGGGATCGCGCGCCTTGAAGGAGTTCCAGGTCGTTTGGAGTTGGTAAAAAACAGGCAATCATTGGCGATTGTTGTGGATTATGCACACACGCCTGACGCCTTATTAAAGGCAATAAGCGCAGTAAAGCCTCTCACAAAGGGGAGATTGATCACCGTATTCGGGTGCGGCGGTGATCGTGACAAAGGAAAGCGCAGGGAAATGGGCCGTGTGGCCGGAGAGCACAGTGACCTGGCCTTTGTTACTTCAGACAACCCTCGGACTGAAGATCCCGCAGCCATTGCAGCACAGATCGAGGAAGGTGTGCATGAATCTGGTCTAAAAAAGCTCGAGGGCGCTTCTGATGATGGAGACCTGGCCGGACCGGGGTATATCCTTGAACTGGACCGGGGCAAAGCCATCCGGTCGGCCATTGGATTGGCTTATGAAAGTGACCTTATCTTGATTGCCGGAAAAGGCCACGAAGACTACCAGATCATTGGAAAAGAAAAAAAACATTTCGATGATCGGGAAGTGGCCGCTCAAGCTGTTCGATAATTGGAAATTGTAACCCATAACCCGGATAAACCGGAATTGAGGATTGAGGAATTAAAGAGTCGAAACGGCTTTCCGAAGATAGCAATAAATTTTCTGCACGTTTTGAACACAATTGCATTTATAAGCGCCTAACATAATCAGGATAATGTTGCATGTCCGCTGTATGGGGTAAAATAACCGCAAAAGAAATCGTTATCCCGATAGATGGGGTTTGGGTTTCGGGAAAGCATCAAACCATATTGAGAGGGCTCAGCACTGATTCGAGAAGCATAGGGACTGGTGAGCTCTTTTGGGCGCTGAAAGGAGAACAGTACGATGGCCACGATTTTGTTGGAAAAGCAATTGAGCGAGGCGCTGCGGGGATCGTGGTCCAAAAGGACTACTGGAAGTCGGAAGGCGGTAAAGATAAATCTCTGACTTCCGGGTTTCCGGATCCGGTTATCATTACCGTAAATAATACCCTGCAGGCCCTTGGGGATCTGGCCAGATGGTGGCGGCAACAGCATGATGTCCAGCTCGTTGCAATCACAGGCAGCGCAGGAAAGACCACCACAAAAGAGATGGCGGCCGGCATATTGGAATTGGGCCAGGAGACATTAAAAAATCAAGGGAACTATAACAACCTGATTGGCCTGCCCCTGACCATTGTACAATTAAATGAGAGATACCGAAGGGCGGTGTTGGAAATGGGCATGAATCACCCTGGAGAGATCGCCCGTTTGACTGAAATCGCAGATCCGGATGTGGGAGTGATTACTAATGTTGGGATGGTGCATCTTGAGGGACTTGGAGACCTGGAAGGGGTAGCCAGGGCAAAGGTGGAGCTGGTGGAAAAGCTGTCATCAAGGGGCAAGGTAATCCTGAATGGCGATGACGAACTCCTGGTGCAAACAGCTTCAGTCTTCCGAAAAGACGCGCTTCTATTTGGTCTCGGGGAAAAAAACGACGTCAGGGCCCACCGAATCAGGAACCTTGGCAAAGAAGGTATTTCTTTTGATCTCCAGTACCAGGGCGCTTCCTGGCCGGTGAGGACAAGGGTCCCTGGGGTCCAGAATGTCTTGAACAGCCTGGCTGCGGCTGCGGTCTGCTTGTGCCTCAATGAGCCGCCTGAGAATATTGTTGAAGGTCTGGCCCGCTTTGCAGGAATAAAGGGGAGGTTTGCAGTGATGCATCTGCCGGGGGGTGTCACAGTCGTGGACGACACCTATAATGCCAATCCCCTGTCTCTGAAGGCGGCCCTTGAGTCTGTCGAGGCGTTGACTGATAAAGGGTCGAGAATAATTGTGGCCCTTGGAGAGATGATGGAACTGGGAGATGCCACAGTTCGTGCGCACCAGGAAGCTGGACAAAGGGTCGCAGAACTTGGCACATACCACTTTCTGGCTATTGGGGAACACGCTAACGACATGACCAGGGGGGCAGTGAAGGCAGGAATGCAGAAGAAACATGCAGAAGTGGTAAGGACGCACAAGGAAATGGTGAAAAGGATAAGGGAGGAGATGAGAGAAGGAGATCTTATCTTTCTTAAGGGCTCCCGTAAGATGACTTTAGAGAAGGTAGTCGAGGGACTAAAGGGCCATACTGAGATCTTGGGAGAAAAGTCGTAGATGCTTTACAAACTGATTTACCTTTTTCATACGGATATATCATGGCTGAATGTTTTCCGGTACATAACGTTCAGGACTATCCTGTCAGCCCTCACAGCCCTGATGATCTGTCTTTTTTTTGGCGGCTGGGTCATAAAGAGACTTAGAATGATGCAAGTGAGCCAGTACATTCGAGATGACGGGCCGCCCAACCACGAAGCCAAAAAAGGAACTCCAACCATGGGAGGATGTCTGCTTCTACCGGCAATCTTTCTCCCCACGATTTTATGGGCGGAACCTGATAATATTTATGTATGGATTGTAATGTTCGTCATCGTGTCGTTTGGCGGCATTGGTTTTATGGACGACTATTTAAAAATTACAAGAAAAAACAGCCGCGGGCTGAGCGTCACCTCGAAATTTTCACTTCAGATCCTGGCGGCCTTCCTCGTGGCCCTGACCCTCTATTATTATCCAGGATTCGATTCTCGATTGCACTTGCCTTTTTTCAAAGCAATAGCGCCGGACCTCGGCTTGGGATACATAGCACTGGCCGTCTTTATTATCGTTGGGGCCTCCAATGCCGTCAATTTGACTGACGGCCTGGATGGGCTCGCAATCAGCCCCCTTATAGTCGCTTTCGGAAGCTATGTGGTTTTTGCATATCTGTCCGGGCATATAAAGCTTTCGTCCTACCTGCAGATCCCTTACGTCTCAGGGACTGGAGAAATTTCCGTGCTTTGTGGAGCCGTGGTAGGAGCAGGCCTTGGATTCTTGTGGTACAACGCCTATCCTGCCGAAATTTTTATGGGCGATGTGGGCTCACTTCCTATGGGGGCCGTATTGGGGACTGTTGCCATTATAACCAAACAGGAATTGGTCCTGATACTCGTAGGAGGTTTATTTGTATTTGAAGCGCTTTCAGTGATTTTTCAGGTGGCATACTTCAAGATTACAGGGGGACAAAGGATTTTCCGAATGGCCCCTATTCATCATCACTTTGAGCTAAAAGGCTGGCCAGAACCTAAAGTGATTGTTCGATTCTGGATCATTGCCATTATTCTCGCACTTTTATCCTTCAGCTCTTTGAAGCTGCGATAGAAGTATTAAATTTATGCATAATTCTTGCAAAATAGAATTTCGCAACAGAAAAGTCCTGGTGGTGGGCCTGGGCATTACCGGGCTTTACGCTGCGCGATGGTTGGCAAAGCAGGGGGCAGTGGTAACTGTCAGCGAAGCAAGGCCTGAAACCGAGCTTAACTCCACCATCTGCAAGGAGGTTCGGAAACTTGGAATCACACTGGAGACCGGGAGGCATCGGAAGGCGACATTTTTAAAATCCGAAATGATTGTCCTGAGTCCTGGGGTGCCCCATGACATGGAGCCGCTTCAAGCTGCAAAAAAAACCGGCATCCCGGTAACCGGTGAACTGGAGTTATCCAGCCGCCTGATTGATACACCCATGATTGCAGTGACCGGTACCAATGGAAAATCCACTGTCACAGCTTTACTGGGCTCCCTGCTCAAAAATGCGAACCTCAAGGTTTTTGTGGGTGGCAACATTGGAACTCCCCTAATTGCTTATGTCGAAAGAGAGGAAAAGGCAGACTATGTAGTAGTTGAAGTGAGTAGTTTTCAACTGGATACCATTGAGACATTTTGCCCGTTTATTTCTCTACTCCTGAATATTTCTCCAGATCATTTGGACCGATATGCCTCCTATGAAGACTACGCTCAGTCCAAACTGAGGATCTTCATGAACCAAAGAACCGGACAGCATGTTATTCTAAATGATGATGACGAAACCCTGGCGTCTGTCAACCCTCCTTCCGGAGTATCTGTTTTTCGCTTTGGAGTTAAAAGAAAAGAAGGTCGACACGCCTATGTTCAGGATAAAGAAATCAGGGCAAGCCTTTCCGGAGGAGAACATATTAGCTTTTCTTTTAAATCCTTCAGGCTTCCCGGAAAACACAACCTGGAAAACCTCTTGGCCGTTGTCCTGGCAGGCCTCATACTTGGGATTGAGCCCTCGGTTATTCAGCAAACCATCGGGGATTTCAAGGGCCTTCCGAACAGGCTTGAACATGTGGCGGAGTTTGCGGGCGTGGAATTTTATAACGATTCCAAGGCTACCAATGTAGATGCGGCTGTCAGGGCAATTACGAGTTTTGATAGACCTCTTATCCTTATAGCAGGAGGCAGGCACAAGGGTGCAGACTATGCCCGCCTGGTTAGAGCTGCTAAGAGCGGAGTGCGGAAGGCCATTTTCTTAGGAGAATCCAAGGAACTATTGGCCAGTTCTTTTGAAGGGGTTGTTCCCTTTTTAATGGCTGAAAATATGGATGAAGCAGTATCCATTGCCTTTTCGCAGGCTGACAGGGGAGATGCGGTGCTGCTCGCCCCGGCCTGCTCGAGTTTTGATATGTTTTCAGACTACGCCCACAGGGGCATGGTCTTCAGATCCGCTGTTGAGAGACTTTCTCATGCCTAAGAGTAAATCCATAACTTCAGGTTACGATTATATGATTCTCATACCTGTAATCTTACTAATCGGGCTGGGATTTGTATTCGTATATAGTGCGAGTTCTCACCTTGCTGCGCATCGACTGGGTGACAGTTACTTCTATCTCAAAAGGCAAGTTCTGTTTTGTTTATTCGGGTTTTGTCTTATGTTAATTGCAAAGCATATCCCATGCACTCTCTACTCCAGGCTGGTCTATCCCCTGCTGCTTGTCAGTTTTTCTCTCTTGATTCTGCTGTTTATTCCGGGCATCGGATACAAGGTGGGCGGCGCCACGAGGTGGTTGAGATGGGGCGGGTTTTCCTTTCAGCCCTCGGAACTGGCAAAATTTTCGTTGGCCGTTTATTTGGCGTACTCCATGTCTAAGAAGGGATCAAACATGGGGTCGTTTTCAAAAGGGTTTTTGCCGCACATACTCATTGCAGGGGCATTTATGCTGCTCATCGTCCTTCAACCAGACCTTGGAACAGCCGTCATTATGGGCTGCTGGTTCTTAATTGTCTTATTTGTAGGCGGTGTCAAACTCACACAGCTTTCTTTGAGTATTATTCTTTCCGCTCCATTTGTCGTGTGGCTGATCTGGTCCGCTGATTACAGGCTTAAGAGATTGTGGGCCTTCATTCACCCCTGGGACGATCCCAAAGGCGTAGGTTTTCAGATTATACATTCTTTTTTGGCTTTTGGGTCCGGAGGTATTTTCGGAACAGGTCTCGGTAACAGCAAACAGAAGCTGTTTTATCTGCCTGAGCCTCATACAGACTTCGTTTTCTCTATAGCGGCTGAAGAACTGGGGTTCATTGGTGTGATTGTCATCATCGTTCTGTTCGGCATCCTGATCATGCGGGGGATAAAA
>JAIVXD010000027.1:0-12794 GCA_048636195.1 Anaerolineales bacterium | reverse complement strand
GGCAAACAATATTTGTTTTCTTGAATGCTATGATCCAATATTTTGCTAAAGCTGCCATCCTTCTGTTTGATTTGTTGAGACGCAAAATTCTTATAATTTTTCTCTTGACCCACAAGAGTGATTTTCTTATGCTCTTTTCCACAAAAAGCAACTTCTTATCAATTTCTACAAGGGAGGTATGAAAATGTTCAAAAGGGTTCTTTCAAAAAAGTTATACCTGTCAGTCATTGGTGTCTTGCTTGTTTCCTTGCTCATCGCAGGATCGTCTTTTGCGCTCAACACAGAGAGCTACAAAGAGGGGTTTTCGTTCGGTGAAGCATACCAAGATGAGATTCTCAACAATATCAACATCGTAATGGCCAAAGCCCCGGAAAACAACATTGATATGGAACAAGCGGTCCGTTATGCGAGAGAATCTGAAGATCTTTATAACATGATTTTACCTGAAAAAGTCGAATGGATGAAGGGCGTTTCTGATGGCTCAGGGATTCCGTACCAGGATATACTCGTTTTCAATACGGTAGACAGGATGATCACCGGATTCATGGGGGAATGTACTACATTCATGGCTCACGGAAAGGCGCTGGCATCAGGATCGGGGACGATCATTGCCAAGAATCGTGACCTTGGTTCGCAGACTCTCAGCGAAATAGGTCTTCATCAGGCAGCCAAGCATCCGAAAGGCGCTGTGTATAAAGCCGCATATATCGATATCCCTGAAACGGAGAAGACGTACAAATTTGTTGGAAGCCGCACCGCTGGACGTTGGGGATATGGAATGGGTGTGAATGAATATCAGGTTACTGTAGCGGACAACGACGCACCCAGTCGTGACATCTTAGGGTTTATTAAAAGCCTGCATGACAATGATTTAGTTAGGCTTATTCTGGAACGGGCAAGTACCGCCAGGGAAGGTGTGGATGTGATTGCCGCTCTTGTCCCCAAATTCGGTCAGGCTTGGAATGGTATCATCTACGAGATCGGTGACCCGAACGAACTCTGGGTCGTTGCGATAACCGGTCCGCGTTGGGTTGCAAAAAGATATACCGATACCGTAACCGCTCGATCCAATCAATACCAGATCAGGGATGATTATGATCTCGCGGCTCCTGACTTAGTCAGTTTTGCTATAGAACAGGGCTGGGTTCCCAAAGGAACTGAAAGAATTGATTTCACGAAAGTCTATTCGACCGATGAACTCTATCCTGCAGATAACGACCTTAGCAAGAGAAAGAATGTAGAATCCCTCTACAATACCCAGATAAGATATCAACGTGCGATGGAACTAATGGAAAAGAACATTGGAAAAATAACACCGGAGTTACTCACGTCCCTGTGCCGAGATCACTACGATACATATAAATTACCGAGCGGTAAAGTTATTGAGCTGAACCAGGTCCCGATCTATAGTTCCGAATTTGCCGGTTGGGGGAAACATGAGTGGCAAGTCTATGAACCGGAACAAGACGAAGTTCCGATTCATATGTATATTCGAAGTATATGTAGTCACGGTCATGCCGGTTCGACTGCATCTTCAGCGATTCTGGTGTCCAGACCGGATGTCTCCAATGAACTCGGCTTGATGCTGCATGCGTTTATGCCTCCATGCAATTCTACATATATTCCATTCTATGTGGGGATTACTGAGATAGACCATCGTTATACTGGTCCTGAAGCAGCGGTAGCTTTTCAATTAATTAAGGCAAGGTCATTTTCACAATACAAATTATATCATAATGCGGTTCGTAAAGCCTTTGATCCGTATGAAACGCGGCTGTTCGAAGAGATACCAACGGTTGAAAGTCAATTTGAAGAATTAAAAAAAGCTGGCAAGGAGAAAGAGGCGAATGCGATGCTCACTCAGTTCGTTAAGGATAAATGTGTGCAAGCATTGAGTCTCGTCCAGGTCGCTCAGGATAACATGACCCAGGCTTCACGTGATGCCAGCAAGTGGTCACGGTAATCAAGCAAGAAAACCACGGTGTCCGTCATTTATGGCGGACACCATCCAGATAAAGTAATTCCGCAACCCGAATTGGGCTCAAGCCCGCCTGAAGAAACTGGCCAGGCCGGGTCGAGAAGATGATGATACATCCTCCCGGCGTTGGGGACAAGAAAAGGGGACCAGGCAAAAGAATAAATCGCCTGTCCCTATTAATGTTATTATGATGCCCTGGCCTTTGCAATCATCTCCTTGGCCCACGCCTTGGCATCCTCAAAATCCGATTCATTAGGATGACCCATGGCGCCCTGAGCCTCTATAGCCCACGATCTATGCTCGGCCTTTTTCATGAGCGCATCGATAATACTTGATTTCACCTTTCCACGGCATCCGAAGGTTCCGAGAACGGTTCCTTTGGATCTCAGACTCGTGGCATAATAAAAAGCCTGTATGGCAAGGTGTCCACCACGATGCGAGCCATGTGTGGCGAAAAATGCCACCTTCTTGCCCTCAGGAATGTTTTTTATAAAGCCTTCCGCCTTACCGGGCACACTATGGGATTGGACTGGAAAACCGCAAAAAATAATGTCGCAATCTTCGACATCTTTCACCTCTTTGATGTGTAGAATTTCTTTTTCTGCATGTTCAATGCCTTCGTAAATTGATCGAGCGAGCTTTTCTGTGTTTCCTGTATCTGAATAGTAAGCAACCAACGCTTTCATTTCAACCTCCTTGAGCGGAAATTTTTCACCGAATATGTATATGATTTTTATGACAAATGCAAGGGATATCTTTTATAGAGGCATAGCACATAGTAGAGAAGATCCTCAAACGTCTGTAACTCTGGGATCAGAAAACCAGACCACCACCAGAAACGAATGCGCCACCAGGGCTCTTGAATACCATATGGACTACACGGATTCCCAAGTCTCCACAATACCGGCGGACAAGCCCTCAATTTCAGCCATTGACTTGCCGCCACAACATGTAAAAAGAACATTTACATGAGTATCACGGTTTTTCAATCAATATTTTCATTCTTTTTAAGACTTCATTACTGCTAACGAAAGACTCGATCCTCAGATCTTTTTCCTCAATACCATCTCTATTCACGAAGATAATAGTGGGGACGCCTCGAATCTTGTATTGCTTTTGAAGCTCGGCCTGATGCGGGTGTTTTTTTGTTAAATCGACGCGCAATGTGACGAAATGCTTGCTTAGTTCTACGACCTCCGGAACGTTGAACACCTTTTTCTCCATGGCCACGCATGGCCCGCACCAGTCTGCATAAAAATCCAGGATTGCAGGCTTCTTTGCCTGTATGGCCTGCCGAAGAGCAGTCTGATCATAGGGCACCCATTGAATACCTGGTCTGCTCGGAGAGGCAACGAGAAAGGAAATGACGGCTCCGCAGATAAGAATAATCCCAACACCCTTTTTGACGAATGGAAATGCACGCATGGTACTACGGCTCTTGTCGAGCCACCCAAGGTGTAACCCTGCTGCGACCAGGATAGCGCCAAAAAGCACCGTTTTCCCGAAAGGTTGCGGCATTAAAGGCTGCAATAGATAACCTGCCATTCCAATAAGGACCCAGCCTAAGAGCTTCCTGATCCATAACATCCATTCCCCTGACATAGGCAGTTTTTCCAGAGCCCCTGAAAAAGTGGCCAGGATCGTAAGAGGAAGTCCCATGCCAAGGCTCAGCACAAAGAAATAGAGGAACCCCAGCAGAGGATCCCCTTTCTGCCCTACATATGTCAAAAGCCCTAAGATAAAAGGCCCGAGACATGGCGCTGCCACAATCCCGAGGGTCAGGCCCATGAAGAAGGTCCCGAAGTAGCCGCCAAAGTTTTTTGAAGCAAGCCTGGTTAGGCCTGAAGGGATCTGTAGTTCCCAAAGACCAAAAAAGCTCAGGGCCAGAAAAACCATAATTCCTGCCACAACAATGAGAACAACAGGATTCTGGAGGACTGAGCCCAGCATGCCGCCGGACAGACTGGCTGTGACACCCAATATGGAATTGGTAAAGGCGAGCCCGGAGATATACAAAAACCCATGGATAAAAATTCGCCCTTTTAGCGTCTCGCTCTTCCCCCCGAAATACGATACGGTGATGGGGATAAGAGGGTAAATGCATGGGGTGAGATTAAGGGCCAGGCCTCCTAAGAAAATGCCCAGCAGAGTTAACCAGAGCCCTGCCCCCAGTCTCCAGCCAGGGACTGATTCCTGTAAATCAGGAGGTCTGTCCTTTTTATCAAACATCGCCTGGTTCAGAGGTTCTGAAGGTGCTCCCTGGGGGGCAATGGATAAGGAGAACACGGCTGGGATATTTTCCGGAGGTAGACAGGATCGGGATGAACAAGCCTGGTAAGACAGCCGGCCGGTTATCACCCGCTTTCCGGTCGTGGCCTTTTCGTTGACAATCAATCTGCCCTGGACCAGGAATTCCCCTGAAAAAACTTCTACCTGTTCGTTTGTATACTCAAAACGCTTCTTTTCCGGTTCCGGAAACTGGAATTCTCTTAGCTCAACTCCCGGGGTCTCGGAAAAGGAAAGCACAGTGGGAATAAGGCCATCCCCGCTCTCTTTCGTGCCGTGGATATACCACGGTTTTGAGATACGGATTCGGAAAAGAATCGGGTACGAGCCCCCGGCCGGGTATTGATCCTGGGATTGGATAACGTCAACTGTGCAGGTGGCGGCCCAGGAAGGCAGCGGGGAGCTAAAAAGCCCTGGTAATATAAACAGGAAGGCCCATATTAGACGCTGGAAAGATATTTTCATTATTCGATTCATCGGGGTTTATGTAAGGGGGGCTGTATACAGTCAGCCGACACCTCCTGGGCCGATTTCTGGTCCCAAACCTTAATAAGGTAGTCTTTATGCTCTTCAAATTTCAGTGCTTGATCTTCCACGAGTTCCTCGGCCTCCTGAGATGACATGTCCCAGCTTTGCCGTACGAATGAGGCGACCCGAGCGTAATAGAGAGGGGTCATCAAATCAATTAGCTTGTAACGATTGACGCTCCAGGAATGAAAGGTGGCTGCCAATTCGTAAAGAATCTGAACCCATGCATCTGTAGGGAAATAGAACTGGTTTGAATCCATCTCCACAGCATTTTCTATTTCATCGAAGCATGCTTTAGAGAAGATATCCTTCCAGAGGGAAGAAAATTGCTGGAAGCCGATTTTGAAATGCTCGATCATTCCTTCTATGTCAATGTTTACAGGTTCGGGCTCCACATATCCCTCCTGCCCGAAGGTCTCTACAGGCTCGCTTCCCTGAACTCCTTTCCAGTGGACTTCAAAACGCTCCATGAGGTAACACAGGGTCCAAACCACCTGGCGGAACATAGGGCCCAAGTGCTGTCCGGGATCCTTGGCGTCGTGGATTTTAACGCCAAGATTTGACTGGCAAATACGAAACCCCTGGGTGATGGCATTGGTGGTCATCCAAATATCAATACCAAAACGTGCCACATCCGTTTCCCAAACGTCCTGCTCGGCATAAAACTTAGCCACTTCCCTGGAAATGGCAAAATCCCCGCCGATAGGTTGCCGGATACGCTTACCATAAAGGGCCCGGGTGATATTATACACGATGTTGTTTGTGATGGTCCCATCGTACTTATGGCGTAGGTAGACAGGGGAAACGAACTGGTAGTCCCTGCTGAGTACAGGGTCAAGGAGGTATTGTACCCAGTCGGAAGTGATACTCCGAAGATCAGAGTCCACCACTGCGCATGCCCGAACCTTTAGCCGATTAGCGGCCTCGAACACAGACCTGAGGGCAGTGCCTTTACCCCCCGGCCCCCTGTATATGGAAACAACCTTCTCCTGCCACGGCTTGATCTGGAACTCCCTGGCCACCTCCCGGGTGTCATCTGTAGAACCTCCGTCGGCAACGAAGATCACACTCCTTTGGTCTTTATAGTGCTTGGCCAGACCATGGGTCACCATCTGGATCACATGGGCGATGGTCCTCTCATTATTGTAACAAGGAATACCCATAAGGATATCCGCGGATTCGATTTCTTCGATCCTTTTTGATGTATAACCTCGCAAAGCGGTGTCATAGTGCATAGTCAGCCTTCCCTCCAATGATTTTATAATTTCCTGAGTTTTTCCATCTGAACTTCCAGGGGTTTTACCTCCTCCTCCCGGCCTAACCTGCGAAGCATCTCCTTAAGATTTTCCATCTCCCGTTTGATCCGTGGCAATACTTCCTTCTCTATTTTCTCCCGGGCTGCATTGCCTGATTTCTTCATCTCCTCTAACAGGCGCTCCAATTCCTTTTGAAGTTTTTTGAATTCTTCACTTTCCGGAATTTTGCGCAGATCATCTGCAAATTCCTCCAATTGCTTCCTTAAATCATCAAGGGTTTTTCCAAAATCACCCCACAGTTGATTAGAGCGCGGTGAAGCCCTGGCGGTGCCAATGACAGTTGCACCATCTGTTAGCAGGGTTCCCCCTCTTGGGCTCTGGGTTATTTCAATGGCCTTTTTCCCTTCTTTTTCCGGATCCCATGTGATGAGAAATTTGGAGTGGTCTGTAGCAGCGTTTGCAAAGTCCTTTCTAATAACCACATCAACCAGATAAAACCCCTCTTCTGAATAAAATATGCCTGCCACTTGACCTACGTGATTCTGTTCAAAAATCACCCGGTCGCCTTCATTAAGACCCTGAATTTGATCATATCGGACCTTGAGGTTAAGGCCTGTCTCTCTGCACCCCAGAAAAACCAAGGCAATCAGCAATAGCATCGAGATTTTTTTGATCATGCATCCTCCAGCATTCAGTAAACCCCTGATTCGATATCTTCGTTCGCAGCTAATGGAGCCAACGCTTCAGGCCCAAAATCAAGTTGGGTGAACAGTTTTTTTTCAACCTCTTTACATAGGTCAAAATTCATTCTAATTGCGTCTTCAAGGCCTTCCTTGTTCCCGCCATATCGCTCAATAAGATAGGCAAGGCGTTCTTCCAAGCTTACAATCTTATCATGATTCACGCGTTTGTCAGCATAAAATACGATTTCTTTTTCTGAATACCTGCCATTCAAGCTGTAGTTTTTCAGCCTGATATGCTCTCCTACCATATCGGCAATTTCTTCAAGATTGTTCTGGAGACAGATTTGTCTCCCTATTTCAGCATGGTCTTCGCCGGAATTGAGAGAGGAAGTTTTTCCAATATCATGGAGGAGTGATCCTGCAATGGTCTTTTTGACAGAAATATCCAATCCAGCATCCTTTAGCCCCTTTACAATAACACGTGCCACCTTTGCAACCATCACTGAATGGGCCTTTATGTTCTTAAGCATCTCGTACGTATCCATAAGGCGAAAACAGGTTTCAATTGAGGGAATCATTTTTTTTCTCCATATCACACAAATAGTTCGCTTCGCTCATCCCCGCTGTAACAGCTGCCCTCCTGGAAGGGGAAGCTTAAAATGGGGATAATATCGAAATTATCAGTTCCGAAACCTCTATTCAAGTGAAAAACAAAAGCCAGATGGATTGAGGCAGCACCTAAAGGGGAGTTGACAAAGGGTGATGTTTCCGTTAAGTTCGCTACCGGATATCATTGAAAACAGTATGTTTAATATCGATTCCATGTAACACATTAAAGGTTTCAAAGGAGTTCAGCCATTTCTGATTTCTCACAGACCAGTGGTAAGATTACCTCGTTTCATATTTTCCGGCAGGATCGAAAACACCTGAGATCCCAACTCAGGCTCCATTCCAAGTGGAAGAAAACCGTCCTGATTCTCCCACTGCTTGCCAGCGAGTATACTGATCCGGACAATCTGCCCATATTTCAAAACATCCTTAGGCAACTAAAGGGCGTCACATACGTGTCGAGCATTATTTTTGGCCTCGACAAGGCCAGCGAAGAAGAGGCGTTTGTCCTAAGGGATCTAATAAGGTCTGCCGGGATAAGAAATTCCTTGATCCAATGGAATGATGGGCCTGGCTTCGTTAGAATTTACAACCAGCTAAATGAAGCAGGGTTTAATATCAGCGAGCCCGGCAAGGGCAAAAATATGTTTCTCAGTTTTGGAATTGCTATCGCATTGGGTGCTCACTCCATAGGCCTGATTGATGCCGATATCCGGACCTTTAAGCGTGCACAGCTCGACAGGCTCTTTTATCCGGTTGTCGCCTTGAACTATGATTTTTCAAAGGCATTTTACGCCAGAATCATGGAAAGGCAAATCTACGGCCGGGTGAAACGGCTCCTCCTTGACCCCTTACTGCTTTCCCTCAAAAGAAAATTTACCGAAAGCAAGCAAGAAAAGATGTTAGACCTGATTGAATTTCTTCTGGGGTTTAAATATCAGCTTTCCGGCGAAGTGGCATTTCATGTGGACCTTTTGAAAAGGATGCGCTTTGCCACCAATTGGGGCGTGGAGATATTTACACTGATTGAGGTTTACCGGAAGGCCTCTTCCGCGGCGCAGGTCATGTTCTCCAGAGAACCTTTCGATCACAAACATCAGAATGCCTCCCCAGAAGACCGAAGCAGGGGCCTTAATCGGATGGCTATCGACATTGTCACTACACTGATGAATGCCCTGATTATAGAAGAAGGCCTCGAAATTCCTGACACCTTCTTCAGGGACTTGGCAGTAATATATCAAGCCGTGGCAGAGGACCAGATCAGGAAATATTCCGAGGACGCAGATTTCAGCAATCTTAAATACGATCGGGACAGCGAAGAATACATGGTGAGACATGTCTTCCGCAATTCCATCGTTCATGCAGGTGAAGTCCTCACCGCGCCATACAGGATGACCGAGAGATTTCTCAGGTTTGTCAATTCCCATTCAGAATTTAAGCCCTTTCTTCAAAACGGCCTTGCTGAAACCATCCTTGAGGTTGAACGTAAAAAAGAACAGAGCGTATTCGAGATGCCTCAGACCGTTTCATGGGAGCGGGTATCAAACAAGCTGCCGCGGATCTTTTACGACCTGATTGAGGCTGTGGAAAATGAGAAAAGGCGCTTTTCTTAGAGATGGAGAAAACGTCTTTTATGGGTGAAAGTGTCACTGCGAAGTTCTCAAGCACCACATTTTTCATAATTTTTTCCGACTTAGACGGTACCCTGCTGGATCATAACACCTATGGATGGCAAGAGGCTCAACCGGCCCTCAATCTGTGCAAAAAATTTCACGTTCCAGTTGTTTTAGTCTCGAGCAAAACCAGGGCCGAAATGGAGTTTTTGCGCGGCAAGCTATCCATATCCGCCCCGTTTGTCTCTGAAAACGGTGGCGGCATTTTTTTTCCAAGTGATAGCTTTAAGGAACCTCCCGCCGGGGCCTCTTTCGATAAGGGCCTTTGGAAATGGTCCCTTGGCTTATCCTATGCCCATTTGGTCAGGGGCCTTCAAGAGATTCGTGACGAATTAAGATGGAACATCAAGGGCTTTTCCGATATGGGTATTGAAGAAATTTCACAGCTTACAGGGCTCGACCATAAGATTTCTCGTCTGGCCGCTATGCGGGAATTTGACGAACCCTTTCTCGTTCTTAAGAAACAAGCCGTTGATGAGAGTGCCCTCCAAAAAGCCGCGGACAAAAGGGGGCTTACTGTCACATCTGGCGGAAGGTTTTATCATCTTCAGGGAAAAAATGACAAAGGGAAGGCCATGGAAAAGGTTATTTCCTGGTACAAGCATGAACATAAGCAGGTCTTTTCTATTGTGCTCGGGGACAGCCCAAATGATTTTTCCATGCTTGAACTTGCCGACTTTCCTGTTCTTATCCGTTCACAACGCGAATTTCCGGAGCTAAAAAGGGAAATTCCCCGGCTTAGGGTTACCCGTGAGATTGGGCCAAAAGGCTGGAATAAAGCCATATTAGACATTCTTGGCAAGAAGGAGGAAGAGCGTAATGTCTGATCGATTAGAAAATGAGATTAACCCGGAAGGCATAGAAAAAGCGGAGATGGTAGTATGTATACCTTCCTATAATGAGGCCGATTCAATCAGCAATCCCACGACCCAGGCTGATAAAGGGCTGGTAAAATACTTCAGTGACACGTCTTCTGTGATTATAAATTGTGATAATGATTCTCCTGATAATACCAAGCAGGCGTTTCTGGACACCCCCACCAAGGTACCCAAGATCTATCTTTCCACGCCTCCTGGCATAAAAGGCAAAGGGAACAATTTTAAAAATCTCTTCCAGAAGGTGGTTGATCTCGGCGCAAATGCAGTGGTGGTCGTTGATGCGGATTTGAAAAGCATTACTCCTGAATGGATCAAGCATCTGGGAGAGCCGCTATTCAGTGGGTTCTCATATGTGGCTCCCCTGTATGTAAGGCATAAATATGATGGTACAATCACTAATGGGATTGCCTATCCTATGTCAAGGGCATTATATGGCAGTAGAGTCCGTCAGCCAATTGGAGGTGATTTCGGTTTCAGCGGAGAACTGGGAGCGGTTTATCTAAAAAATAAAGCGTGGGACGATTCGGTGGCCAATTTTGGTATTGATATCTGGATGACGACCCTTGCCATTAACCAGCGGATTCAAATCTGCCAGTCCTTTATGGGGAGGCCAAAGATTCATCGAACCAAAGATCCAGGGGCCCACCTGGGACCTATGTTCAGACAAGTGGTTGGTACCATTTTTTCCATGATGGGTCACTTTGAATCATCCTGGTCAAAGGTCAAATACAGCAGACCCACCGCAATTTACGGCTTTGGCCTTGGAGAGGTAGAAATGCCTCCCAAGGTTGAAGTAAATACCCAAAATTTATTGGAAAAATTTCACAGCGGATTTGATGACCATCACAGCCTATGGGAAGAGATCCTGACCAAAGATGTTTACCAAAAGCTGTTTGAGATCAAGGGAATGAAAGAAAGAGAGTTTAATTTTCCCACAGATCTGTGGGCAAGGGTCCTGTTCGATATGGCGGTCGGCTATCACTACTCCACAACGGATCAAGATCTAATGATGGAATCCCTGATTCCTCTGTATTTTGGGAGAACCCTCTCCTTTGTTAAAAGGACCAGAAAGATGTCCATCAAGCAGGCGGAAGAGGCAATCGAGGATGATTGCATGACCTTTGAAATGACAAAACCCTACCTGCTCCAGCGGTGGATGGAAAAGAAATCCTCATCAGGCTAATGTAATTCGTAAGCGTTCAAAGGTTCAGGGTTCAACGTTCAGGGTTAGGGACAAGGACAAAATTGAAGACCCGAAGTCCTCGTAAAAAATACTGGTTTTTCCACATAATTGCCAAATACCATGTTCCAGACCCGCCTGCCTCGCCTGTCATGTACGGACCGGGCATATTCCAAGAGGTCGGCAATGGCGGGCAGGTTTGTGGGGATGTGGAAGCGGTCGGTTTTCCCGTACAAAACGTTTACAAAATGACGTATGGTGATGAGAATGCAACCTTTGAACCTCTGAACCTTTGAACCCGTGAACGGTTACTGTAATTCCTGCAAAAATCCCATCAGAGCACTGTTAAACGCTTCAGCCTGTTCTATATTGGAAAGATGCGCAGCGGAAGTGAGCACCACCAGCCTGGAACCTGGTATTCGTTCGTGCATGGCTTCGGAGGCGGCCACAGGCGTCCCGGGATCGTCCTCACCAACCATGATAAGGGTGGGTATTTTTATATCAGAGAGATTCTCCAGGTAATTGAGAACCCTGATAGCTTCGCTACAGCCGATATAGCCCAAGACCGGAGTGTCCAGGAAGTGCTTGCGGATCAGCTCCACCCCACCGGGGTTCTTGCCGAGATAGGGCAAGGTAAACCAGCGCTTCATAGTTTCCTGAACCAGGGCCTGCATGCCTTTGTCCCGGGCCGTATCCATGCGCTCCTGCCACACCGGCTGGGCCTCGTCCGGAATTATGGCGGCAGTATCGCACAGGGCGAGGCTTCGGAGTCGATCAGTATGATTGAGGGCCAGGCACTGCCCTATCATCCCGCCCATTGAGAGCCCTACCCAGTGCACCACATCAATTCCCAGTGCGTCCAGCAAACCAATGGCGTCGTCTCCTAGTTGATCCAGGGTGTACGCTCCTTCTGGAGCATCGGTGCCTCCATGTCCGCGGGTGTCGTAACGGAGCACCTTGTAACGGGCTTCCAGGATCTCCATCTGCGGATTCCACATGGCGAGACTTGAGCCCAGGGAATGGCTCAGCACCACCACCGGCTCACCCTCTTTGCCTGATAGTTGGTAATTCATTTGAATGCCGTTGGCTCTGATCTTCATGGTCTCCTCCTTACGTCCCGCCCCCAAGGAACTCAAGCTCTTTTTCTTTGGCGTCAATTTCCTCTTCAAGTTCCTCAATGAGAATGAGTTGATGAGGCCTGACCGAATGAGCGGGGAGAGCTGCCTCTCGTTCGCGGAGTTCCTCTTTTAAGTCCTTTATGCTTTTCTCCAGTTCTTCCCTTTTGACTTCAATTTGCTCCTCGGCCGTTCGAACCTCTTTTACGAATTTTTCCACCTTTTTGAAATCCTTTCTAAATCGTATGGGGTTGCCTTCTTCATCAACAAGATTGGTCTGGGTGCAACTGTCGGCGCCGAAGGGAAATACCTTCAGTACAGCACCACACACATTTTCCGGGGAAAGCCCACCAGCTAATATTACAGGGATTTTGCTTTTAAGAACCAGTTCCCCGGCCATTTCCCAGTCACAGGTGGTGCCTGTAATGCCAATATAACCCTCAACAGGCTCTTTTCCAAGCCAGGTATCTGTAAGGAAGATATCACTGACCGGTTCAAGGGCCCTGGCTACAGCGATGGTGGGAAACCCGGAAGATGAGCCTTCCTCAGGAACAGGAATAGACCTCATGATCCCAATCTCCGGGAATTTGTCCTTCAGGTTTGATTGA